>NZ_KQ557123.1:0-116303 GCF_001443665.1 endosymbiont of Ridgeia piscesae
CACTTCGCTGATTAAGAGTTTCTTCCGCATGTCAGATACAAAGTATATTTTGGCAAGTTCAAAAATAGACTGCCAATACTTTCGGAACGATTAATAAGCGCAGCATCTCTTCCGTGAGTGCCGCAACAACCTTATCCTTCAGTCGAGCGGTCTGTGCCTCCGCTATCGATGGCTCCTCATGATCGGTGCTGTTGAGTTGACCCAAGTATTGCTCGATGTTCGCTTCGATCTGCTCCATCCACCACTTCATCTTGGCCGGAGTGAAGTTCTTGGTCCAATCTGATCAGTTGGTCCCTGGCTGCATCGATGGCGGGATGTTCCCCGCCGAATACCTGCTGCAGGAGTACCAGCATTTGCTCGAACTGCGCCCTTGCATCATCGAGGCGTTCTTGTGCTACGTAGATTTCACCCAGCCCCTTCAGACTGACTGCAAGGTTCAGGCGCCGATCCCCGGAGTCGGTCTTCCATATGGCGATCGCCTGCTGATACAGGCTCTCTGCCGGCGCAAGACGTTGCTGGCTGCGGTAAAAATCCGCCAGCCTATGCATTGTCCAAGCAGCGTGGGGATGGTCCTCACCTGAGGCCGTTTGCAGGATGTGCAAAGAGCGCGTCAACAACTCCTCCACCTCATGCGGCTGATCAAGATGCATTTTCAGACTCGCGATCTTACCGAGACTAATCGCCACCCACGGGTGCATCTCCCCCAATGCCTGCTCCCTGAGTGCCAGTCCCTGGCGCAACAGAAACTCGGCCTCTTCCATTCGGGATTGTTTGATATAGATGACCGCAAGGTTATCGAGCAAAGCGGCCATTCTGTGGTCCACGCCCTGCAAGCTAGCGTTGGCAATCTTCAGCACCATTACCTGGTATGTTTCGGCCTCGCGGTATTTGCCCAGTGCAAAGGCCAGCCGGGATGCTGGCTGGAGATAGTCAAGGTTTGACGGGTGCAGCTGCACGGCCTCCTGCAGGTAGGTGTATGCGGCGTTGAGGTCTTTTCTTGACACGGCCAAGATACTTTGTCGATAGGCGGAGTTTGCTGCATCGAGCCTGCTTTTAATCTTGACCTTCTGCAGCTGGGCCTCGGTCGACACGGACAGGGCCGGTTCAGCTAACAGCCGTTGTTGCTGCCCATCCCGTCCAGAATCTGTCTGAATGGCCGCAATGATGGAAAAGTGCTCCGCCGCAGACACGGCCTGACTGTTCCCGGCCATCAGTAGCCAAGGTAGTAACAGTGTGATGTAACCTTTTAAAATATTGGCATTCATATTCTTTGGTAATCCCCTTAAACCATCAGCAATGACCGGTGATGTCTCGCACGCCGGATTCCGGGACCAGAAGCTACAGAAAAACTGTTTCCATAGTATTTCCACACCCGGGCAATGTGTTTCGCATCTATTTCAGCGGGCGAACCCAGAACAGGCTCTTTTAGAAGGCTTGCCGCCGAGGTACCGCAAAACACCAGCATACTCATCGTCGATGACGACCCAGGCCTGCGGGAGCTACTAGAGCGATATCTGGGCGAGCCGAGCTTTTCGACCGGCGCGGTCGCGGACGACGATGCCATGGAATGTTATCTGGCTGCACAACCGGCGGGCCTGAACACCCTCGACCGCATGTTGCCTGCCTATGACGGATTGACGCTCGCCAAGCGACTGCGCGTATCCACCGATATCCCGGCCATCATGCTCTCTGCCCAGGGTGAGGATGCCGATCGCATCATTGACCTAGAGGTGGGCACCGACGACTAGCTGGCGAAGCCGTTCAATCCTAGAGAACTGCTTGCCCGTATACGCGCCCTGTTACGGCGCCTGCCTGCCGGCAGGCAGGCAGGGGGAGGGAAGGTTTAAAAATTCCAGCGGTAACCGGCCAGCAGAAAGTAGTCGATGCTCGTATCGATGGTCGTAGAACTCTCCTGCCGATTCCAGCTCGCTCCCAGCTCCATCTCCAGCAGCAGATCACGCTTGACCCGATAGTCGGCTTGCAGGCGTCCACCCGCGCTGAGGCGGGTGGTGCCGTCATCACTATCCCGATAGGCCAAAGACAGGCGTGGATTGACTCGCCATAGCGATGTCACCGGGTAACGGCTGTTGGCGGTCAGTGAGTAGGTGTTGGCACTGTTGGCATCGATATAGCGCAGATTGAGGATACCGATGTCTCCATTCTTCAGCAGGTTGTTCTTCAGCACCTGAAAAGTGTAGTAGAACTCATTACCGGTCGCCGCTGTAGCATCGACCCCACCGGAAGCCGATGTGCCTGAAGTATTAGCGACGGTCAGATCACCGCTCAGCTGGAAATCCCTGGCCAGGAAATGGGTGCCGCCAAGGGAGACCACTGTACTGTTTGCGGTTCGATCAAGCGCCAGCTGATAGATCTCGTCGTCAGTGAAAGAGAGTGAAAGTTCCTTGATGGAGGAGACGCCTTCCTGACCCTGAAGCGCATTGGAGGTGGTAATGATAGGGCTGGAGCGGTAATCAAGATTGATATAGGCCTTGGTATCGTCAGTAAGGCTCCAGTTCGACTGAAACAGAAACATCGCCAGTTCATTGTGAAATATGTCGTAGTCGAATTGACCAAAGACTGACAAATTCTCATCAAAATATCTGACTTCAGTGCCAATCGCCCGCCGATCCACCAGATGATCCGTTCGCTGCTCGATAGCAAACAAGATTACATCCACATCATCAATCAGCGCATCCATCTCCATATTGGCGCCATAGAACCACTTATCCTGGCGAATGAAGACATCTTTTGATGAATCGACGGGAAAGCCCGTGTAGATATTAAAGCGTGTATCCTCATTAAATTGATAGCCAAAAACACCACCATCAAATCGGCTCAGGATGCCGCTTGACCTGAAGCGCTGCCGACCAACGCGGCCAAGCAGGCCCTGACTCTGACGGTCCAGCTCGATGAAGGCCTCAGTCAGGGATTTCTGGTCTCCTGATCCACCAGTCAGCAGATCAACATCATAGCCGCCGCTGAACTGAAAACGCAGATCATAATCCTGGCTGCGGCGTCTGGCAGAGATGTCGAGACTAGTGGCAATCTCCGAACGGTTGACGCTCTCCATCTCATCCTCGAAATTGACATCGGTATCGATAAAGTTGCTCTGACTGGCATCACGCTGATAGGACTGCGAGAGACTACCGTAGACCTCCCACTCTGCCTCCCGCTCCTGCCCGGGCTGGGTAGTAATACGACTCTCCCGCAACTTTTCCTTGGGGGTCTGGGCTGCAGAGATCAGGCCAACCAGGCGTTGATTAACTCGCTTGGCATCCTCACCCTCAGGATAGAGTTCGAGGTAGCGCCGGTATTCCGCCTTGGCATGAGCAACCTGATCATTCCGTTCCCGCGCCAGCCCCAGCAACTCCAGCGCCTCCTTGGAGTAGGCATGCGTCTTCTCTTCGAGAATCGCGGTCAGCATGCGTATCGCTTTAGGATAATCCTGCGCGGTCATGATTTCCCGTGCCTTCTCCATCATCTTGGTCAGGCGAACCGGTGCATCCGGTCGGACTTTATCCCGTTTCGGGAGCAATACAGGAGGCTGCAATGTTTCAATCGTTGCATCTACACCCGTCTCTGCCTGTAATCGATCTTTCTCTTCAGTAGAAGCAAGATCTATCCAGCTATCCGAATAAAAATGTCTGACTTCCCTGTTCGCAATCTTTGCTGCTTCTTTGCTTGAAAAAAAGCCCATGCGCAGGCGATACCATGTCACACCCTCGACTTCAGCCTTAACGGCATAGAGCTTTCTCCCTTTTGGAACCGGAACAGGAGCCACCTTGGAAAAGTCAATTGGGACTCTTTGTGACAGTAGATTCAACACATAATCTCCTGTTACCACCCCTTCCGTTTCAACTACGGCTTGCTCCTTATCCTTTGAGGTCACAGGTAATTTGGTTTGCGGGACATCAATCAGTTCAGCCGGTTCGAGAAGTTTGATCTGCTGAACCTTCTTTTGCTTCTTCAGTATCAAAGAGAGACTGAAAAAACCCTTTCCCTGCTCGATCTCATATTTACTAATCGGGGTTGCAAAAGAGAGCGAAAGCGTGGAATTGCCGATCAGACTTCCATTAAACACCACCCTTTCAAGTGGCACTTCAGCCGTAGCTCTCCAAGAGAACGTTTCATCACCTGTAAGGAACTCACTCTCCGTACCCGGCGTAACAACCGGCTTAATCCGAATGCCTATCTCATTCTGCTTGGCATTGATCAGATGACTGACAATCCGCATCGGCACATTAAAAAATATCGAGATACGATTCTCTTCCACACCGATCTTCGTCTCGATCCGGTCCATGATCTTCGAGCCGGCAAAGGTCTTCCCTGCTCCCATTGCAAGTAACACAAAGAAAAGGACAAAACGCCCCATCTGCATAGGTTTATTCATCTCCAACCCTGTTATTCCTGTTTTAATTATTGAAGAGGATTGCAGCAGTTTCCCTACAAACAACCTGCTGCAATCTCACTGCCTGAAGCGCCTCAATCCCAATCACGGTCCGAGACCCGGTGCTCCCGGTTTCGGCTCTTACTGATCTTTGTCATCGAACTATCACTATAGACATGACAGGCACCACTGCAGTCGCGCAGTTCACTGACTGAGTACCTGGTATTGCCATATTTCTTGTGTGGCCCCGACTCATAGTCTCTGGCATGGCAGGCGGCGCAGTCTGGCACATAACCGGCGTTGCTCCAGGTCACTATCTGGCTGTTGCCACCATGACAACTCGTACAACTCAGGCTTCCCCGATGGTCACCAGGATAACTGGCTGAGAGATGACTGTAGCTGAGTGTCGGTTGCCAGGCAGATGTACGGTGGCAACTGTCACATTGCTGAGTGGTAACAAAATGTCCGGATGGTTTGCCTTGTGCCGTTGATCCGTTATGACAATTGGAACAGGAGCCGCTCGCGCCACTGTGATCGAAGCGTACTGAACTCCAATTGCTTTGAGAGAGATGGCAGGCATCGCACTCTGCTGTGGTTTGAATATGGCTGCTGTGCTTGCCAGTGGCGGTCGTTCCATTGTGACAACTGGAACAGCTTCCAGTGGCAGCAGCATGATCAAACCGCACAGAATTCCAGTTGGACTGGGAGACATGGCAGGTTTCGCACCCTGCGCTGGTCTGGATGTGGCCAGCGTGTTTTCCACTCGCGGTGGTGCCATTATGGCAGCTGGCACAAGAACCGCTGACCGCAGAATGATCGAAACGAGTAGCGTTCCAGGTCGTCTGAGAGATATGGCAGCTATCACACTGCGCAGAGGTCTGAATATGCCCAGCATGTTTGCCAGTCGCTGTTGTGCCGTTGTGGCAACTAGAGCAAGAACCGGTGACTCCAGAGTGATCAAAGCGGGTCGCACTCCAGCTACTCTGGGAAACATGGCAGGTATCACAGGCCGCCGATGTCTGGACATGCCCCGACGGCTTGCCTGTCGCCGTGGCTCCATTATGGCAACTGGCGCAGCTGCCACTAACCTCGCTGTGATCAAAGCGAACCGCACCCCAGGTTGTCTGTGAAGTATGGCAGCTATCACACTCAGCGGAGGTCTGAATATGCCCCGCACGTTTACCTATCGCCGTCCGGCCATTGTGGCAGCTGCTACATGTACCATTTACAGCTGAGTGGTCAAAGCGGGTAGTTTTCCAGTTGGTTTGAGAAACGTGGCAAGTATCGCACTCTGCAACTGTCTTCAGATGATCAACATTCTTGCCCGTAGCCCTGCTGCCATTGTGGCAACTGGAACAACTACCCGATATTGCATCGTGATCAAACCGTACATTGTTCCATACTCTGGTGGAAATATGGCAGCTATCGCACTGTGCAGTGGTCGCCACATGAGTGGCCGATTTCCCAGTTGCAGTAGAACCATTATGGCAACTGCTGCAAGTTCCGGTGACTCCCTCATGGCCAAAAGAGCCAACTTGCCAGGAGACCGTATTGTGGCAACTATCACAAGCGGCGGTAGTTTGGATATGGCTAGCATGTTTACCTGTCGCTGTCGTGCTGTTATGGCAGCTGGCACAACTGCCGGTTACGTTGGAGTGATCGAAACGAACGCTTTCCCAGCTGCCGGTTGAAAGATGGCAGCTATCGCACTGAGCACTGGTCTGTACATGACTCACATGCTTGCCTGTTGCCTGGGCTCCATTGTGACAGCTACTGCAAGAACCATTGGTGGCAGCATGATCGAAGCGCAGCGATTTCCATGAAGTATTGGAGAGATGGCAGCGGTCACATTCAGCTATGGTTGGCACATGTGAACTCTGCTTGCCTGTTGCTAGCGCCCCATTATGGCAACTACTGCAAGCTCCTGATGCATTGTCATGATCAAACCGGACACTGCGCCAATTTGATGTAGAGAGATGACAGCTGTCGCACTGCCCTGTGGTTGGCACATGGCTATTGGACTTACCGGTCGCGGATGATCCATTGTGGCAAGTAGAACAACTACCGGAAACATTGACATGCTTGAATGTGGAGGTTTTCCATGTCGCAGTGGATGTATGGCAGACGTCACACTGCTCATTCGTTCTGACATGGGAGGCGTGCTTGCCTGTCGCATTGACTCCGTTATGACAAGAAGCACAAGTGCCTGTGGCATTTGAATGGTCGAAGCGGCCTGTCGTCCAGGTCTCAGTGGTATGGCAGGTATCACACTGCGCTGTTGTCTTGATGTGATTACTGCTCTTTCCTGGCCTGTTGATGCCATTATGACAGGACCAGCAGACGCCATTGGTCTTGCTGTGATCAAAGCGGGCCACCTGCCAGCCGTTGGTCTGGTGACAGCTATCGCACTGCTCGGTGGTGTGGATATGCAGGGTCGGCTTGCCGGTCGCCTTGGTGCCATTGTGGCAATGCGCACAGGAGCCAGGCGCAACATCCGTATGATCAAACCGTGCCAGGCTCCAGCGATTGGTGGAATGACAGGTATCGCAGGACGAGCGGGTCTCGACATGGCTGGCATGTTTGCCGGTAACGCGGTTGCCGTCGTGACAGCTCGCACAGCTGCCGTTCACCGCCAGGTGGTCCACCCGCGGCACCCGTTGCCAACTGAATGTGGTATGACAGAAGGTACAACTATTACTGGTACTTAAATGACTGGCGCTCTTGCCGGCAACACGCCGCCCAGTATGGCAACTTTCACAAGCCTCACTGACACTGCCATGATCAAAACGGGCAACCCGCCAGCTCATCGTAGTATGGCAGTCGTCACAGCTCTCCGAGCTTTTGATGTGATCCGCGCCTTTACCCTCTGCAGCAGCGTTGTTATGACAGCCGGTACAATGGATCGGCGTGCCTTTGAACAAGCCGTTTTCATGGCAACTTTCGCACTCAACTCGTTTGTGACCACCTGTCAGGGGAAAGCCTGTCATGAAGTGGTCGAAACTTTCATCTTGTGCGTTGCCCGTGGGCAACCAGATGGCAGATAAGGCAAGCAGTAGCGCCAACAGCCCCGCTGGAGCCACGAAGAGTTTGGATATCATTATCTTTTTCATTGGTCGTATCTCTGTAACCCGAGGTAGGTTATCGCTTCAGCATCTGAATATCGGAGAATGAACGGCTCGTATGACATCGCTCACAGCGCCTGCCAAACGCCTTGCGATGTTTGTCCTGCTGACTATGGCAGCTGTAGCAGGTCTGACTCATCTTGTTATCAGGATCTATTTTTATTTTGTGGCAGGAGTGACAACTCAATCCCTCATGTTTGCCTTCCAATGGATAATCGGTCTGGCGCGCATGTTCGAATAACCAGAGGGACCAGTCGTTAGGGGTATGGCAGTTCTCGCAGCTATCGAGGAAGCGCCCTTCATGGACATCATCCTGTTGATGGCATGTGTGACAGGCCTTTTCCGCATCCTTGAAGCGACCACTGATGTGGCATGACTCACAAGCGAGTGCTGAATGTTGTCCAATCAGTGGGAAGCCACCCAGATCGTGGTCGAATAGGACATCGACGCTCCATCCCTGTTCATTGTGGCAGCGCTGGCACTGATCACCCTGCTGCTCGTTGTGGCTATCGTCATCCATATGACATGCCACACACTCCATACGCAAGGCGCGCTTCTTGCCCGCCACCTTGTGGCACGCCTCGCACACCAATCCATCATGCTTACCACGAAGAGGAAAGTGGGTGTCCTTGGCATGATCAAAGGCGACTTCACTCCACCCCTGAGTTGTGTGGCACTTCGTACACTTTTCACCATTGACCCCTTTGTGCACATCATCCAGGCGATGGCAGCTGTAACAACTCTGCTTCGGCTTTTTCTCATAAGGATTATCCTGATGGCAGCCATTGCAACTTGCTTTTTTGTGCCCACCTTTAAGCTTGTATTTGGTATCTAGATCGTGATTGAAGTGGAGATCCTTCCATTCCTGAGTGATGTGGCAAGCAGGACAGCTGTTGCCATATTTACCTGAATGTACATCGTTGAGCTGATGACATGCCACACAGGCCAGCGGTGTATCTTTATAGTTTTCTCCCGCGTGACAGAGCTTGCAGCCAAGTTCCCGATGTTTCCCCTCCAGCGGGTAGTTAGTGTCCAGGTCGTGGTCGAACTCCGCCCGCTTCCACGCCTCTTCCTGATGACAGTTATCACAACTCTTGCCCAGTCGACCACGGTGATTGTCATCCTGTTCGTGACAGGAGAAACAGTCGCTCTTGGCCTGAGAATAGGCCTGCTTCTTTGGATGGCAGGCGCGACAGGCTAGTGACTGATGTGCCCCCCTGAGGACAAAATCACTTGCCTGATGATCAAAAGCGGCTTCATCAAACAACACAATCCGGGCCGAGCGCCCCTTGTGATCGGTATGACAGTGTTTGCATGCGCTGTTTCGGACATTTTCAGAACGCCCATGGAAACCTTTGCGGTTTTTTATATCCTCCGCAATATTCTGATGGTCGTGGCAGGCGAGGCAACGACTGTTCTGCTCAGCCTTTTTCAGCTTCTCATGACATTGCTCGCACTGCTGTTCAAAGCGGGCATGCCCCTGAATCACCTCACCAGGCATGATCAGGCTATCCAGCACACCACCTGCCATGACTGGCTCAGTCAGTACGATCAACAGCAGAATAAGCAGACGGGCAGAATAAAGACCGGGAGCTGAAAACATTGCAGTGAATGGAGAGTAAAAGTGAATTTTCAATACGCATGTACCGCATATATATGAATCACACCCGTAATCAGCATCATGATGAACAGCGGCAGATGCAACAGGTGCCAGAGCGAAAACAGCCGTTCATAGAAACGCAGCTCCAACACGCGGATTGTAGCCACCCGATGTTCGTGAAGGAAGGTCCGCATCTGCTTTACGTTTGCCCTGACTTTATGGCGTGACCATTGCCGCTCCCCTGCCGTCGCCTTGAGCGCCGCCAGCAACTCCCGTTCAAGTCGGCGATAGAGGCGGTACGCCTGCCAACGGCTGCTGAGCCAGCGGATAAAACTGCTCACTACACCTGCAGGCAGATTCGACACCCGCAACGCAAACTGCTGCAGTCTCTCTCTAGCATCGGGCACTGCAGCAAGCAGTCCTGCCTGTTGTTCGATCAGTACAGAAAAATCGGTCTGCATTCGGGAAAAGACCTGTTTTTTCCCGTAGAGGCCGCAGTGGATTCTTGAGTAGATATAGCGCCCGATCACACCACTGCCGGCAACCAGCAACATGCTAAACAGCGCCACCCGTCCATTCAAAGAACCCAACTGGAAGTTTGAGTGTAACACCACCAGGGTTGGCCCCATCACGCCAAACAACATGTGCAACTGGAACCAGAATTTCACACTGAGCATGCGGCGCATCCACTTCACGCGTTTGCGCATCGAATAGAGCAGCAGCAGGAGCATCATCGAACCACCGATGATACCGAGCGCGTACCCCATGCCCTGTTCCGGCGTCCAGATGCGCTCTTCACTGTTGATCCAGCCAACATAGAGCAGCGCTGCAACTAGCAGCGTCAACAGCCAGCCTGAGAGCCCCAGAAAGGGGGCGCCATCCCTTTTGCTCGCCCTCTCCTGCGGCTTATGCGCTTCCTGCGGCTTATGCGCTTGAACCATCGTCATGCTCAGCTCTTGTGACATAGATCTCCCATCTCTCCTGTTCGGTCGCTCGAAAGTCGGAAAACTTTACAGTTTTTTAATCCTAGCACCCCTATCATTCCCTCCAAATCAATTAGACTTATTCTTAGTTTCAAATCACACTTTTACTCCAACTCAAACAAAATCCATGACAGAGTTATCGCCCATCCTGACGATCTACCTACCCTCCTTAGCCATCATCTTCAGCATCTACCTGGGCATTCAGCAGCTCAAGGCGCGGCGCAGCCGCGCCATCTGGCAGGAGGAGTCTGAAGCCGGCCTGACCGAACCCGCCTCACTGCACCCGGTGATCGACCCCAACCGCTGCATGGGATGCGGCAGCTGCGTGACTGCCTGCCCGGAACAAGCCAACCACCCGGTGCTTGGACTGATCGAGGGCAAGGCACAGCTAATCGCACCGACCAACTGCATAGGCCATGGCGCCTGCAAAACCGCCTGCCCGTTCGACGCCATCACCCTAGTATTTGGCACAGAGCGGCGTGGAGTCGACATCCCTGTGTTGCAGTCCAATTTCGAGACCAGCATGCCGAACATCTTTATTGCCGGAGAGTTGGGAGGCATGGGACTGATCAAAAATGCGGTCGAACAGGGGGTCAAGGCTCTCGAGGCGCTGCATGCATCTCTCGACCGCAAGCGCACTCACGCCGTCGACGTCGTCATCATCGGTGCCGGCCCGGCCGGTTTCGCCGCCACCCTGCGTGCCGCCGAGTTGAACCTCAACTATGTCACGCTGGAACAGGAGTCTCTGGGCGGCACAGTCTACCAGTTTCCCCGCGGCAAGCTGGTGATGACTGCCCCTGTCGATCTCCCCACCGTTGGCAAGGTCCACTTCACAGAGACCACCAAGGAGGAGCTGCTCGAATTCTGGCAACAGGTGGAGCGGGAGTCTGAGGTTTCAATCCGCTACCAGGAGCGGGTCGAGGCCATCGAACCTGATGGTGAAGGCGGATACAAGGTCACCACCAACAAAGGGAGCTACCAGACCCAGTCGGTGTTACTCGCCATCGGGCGTCGCGGTACGCCTCGCAAACTCGGCGTACCGGGTGAGGAGTTGAGCAAGATCGTTTACCGGCTGATCGACCCTGAACAGTATCGGGGACAACATGTACTGGTGGTTGGCGGCGGCGACAGCGCTTTGGAAGCAGCCACCTCTATTGCCGAACAACCTGGCACCCAGGTGACCCTCTCCTACCGTAGCGGCGCCTTCAGCCGGGCCAAAAAGCGCAACCGACAACGCCTGGAAGCAGCCGAGCAGAGCGGCAGTATCAACGTGCTGCTCAGCTCGAATGTAACGGCGATAACCGAAAAGCAGGTAACCCTCCAGCAGGACGACAAGCAGATCAAGATCGCTAACGATGCGACTATCATCTGCGCCGGCGGCATTCTTCCCACCGGTTTTCTCAAACAGATCGGCATTACCGTGGAGACCAAACATGGCACCGCCTGACCCTGTAGCAACAAAGCAGCGCTGGCGCATCACCCGGCTGCTGGCCGGTCTGCTCTGTCTGCTGACTGCCGCACTGCCGGCAACCGCGGCCACTCTCGACGAGGCCCGCAGCGCCATCCGTCAACGCCACTTCACCGAAGCCGCGCTGATCTACCAGCAACTGGCCGAGGCCGGCGATGCCGACGCCCAGTACGCCCTGGCCGGCCTCTACCGAGCCGGCCGCGGGGTAAAGAAGGATTTTTCCGCCGCCCTCACCTGGATGAAAAAGGCCGCACACCAGGGGCTCGACAAAGCCCAGTACCAGCTCGGCAACTTCTACGAATACGGATGGGGCACCGACAGCAACCTAACAACGGCCCAGCGCTGGTACTCAGCCGCCGCCCGGCAGGAGCATGCGCTGGCGAAAAAGAAGCTGGCGCAGCTTACCGAAGCCATGCGTCCATCCGATAACCAATTCAGCACCGCTGAGATCGTCCAATTCATCGGTCAAGCCGCCAGCGGTAATCTCGGCAAACTCAAAGCCGAGCTTGCCCGAGGCCTGCCGATCAACGCCACCGACCAGGATGGGCGAAGCGCCCTGCTGTCAGCCATCATCAACCGCCACCCGATGGTTATTAACCTGCTGCTCAAAGAGGGTGCAGATGCCAACCTGGCAGACCGGCTCGGCAACCGTCCCCTGCCGCTGGCTATACAAAATAACGATGCCAAGCTGGCCGCGCGGCTGATCGAAGCCGGCGCCAGCCTGGAGGACACTGACTCGCTCGGCAATACCCCATTGATCATCGCCGCAGCCAAGGGCCAGACAAAGAGCGTACAACTGCTGCTGAAACGGGGCGCCAACCTCACAGCCACCAACAAGAAATCGCAGAGCGCCATCGAGATCGCCGCTCTGCGCGGTCATCACAAGATAGTAAAAATCCTCCAAGACGCAGGCGCCAGCCTGCCGGTGAAGCAGCCCGGCCATGCCGAAACGCCCAATCTGGCTGTGCTGCGCCAAACCACCCCAGTAGCCGGAGAGAACCAGCCCTTTGCCGGCTGGTCTACCCTCAATCTCGCCGCCTGGCGCGGCAACGAGGCAGTGGTCGCCAAGCTCCTGACAGCGGGTAGCCCGGTAGACCAGCACGATCCCGAGGGGTTTACTGCACTGTCACGTGCTGTCGCACAACAGCATCTAGCGATCGCAGCCCGGCTGCTGGAGGCCGGCGCCGAGCCCAACAACCGAGATGCTAACCAGCAGACCCCGCTCTTTTACGCCGCCAAGGCCGGCCAGGCCGATCTGGCTGAACTGCTGATCAAACATGGCGCAGACCCGCATGCCAGCGACAATACACAGGCGACTCCCCTCTCGATCGCGGTGACGCATGCCCGACCGGCGGTGATCCAGCTGCTGGCCAAAGCCGGAGCCGAGCTGGATCGCCGCGGGGCTAGTGACATGACTCCCCTGATGATCGCCGCCGCCAATGGCGACACGGCCACCAGCCAACTGCTACTGGAGCTGGGCGCCAACCCCAATGCGGCGGACCTGCACGGCCGCACCCCGGTCTGGTATGCAGTCGACAGCGGCTCAGCAAAAACCCTGGAACAACTGCTCCTGGCAAATGCCAACCCCGCACGCAGTAACCGTTCCAGCCACGCCCTGCTGCTGCTGGCTGCCAGACGCGACTCTGCCGAGATCGTAGTGAAACTGCTACGTGCCGGTATTGATGTGGACTCAACAAACCATGCGGGAGACACCGCACTGATCCAGGCTGCAGCCCTGGGCCACGAGGCTGTTGTGCAAAAACTGCTGGCGTGGAATGCCGACCCCAACCGACGCAATCAAAATGGCACCTCTGCACTGATGGCCGCTGCGGAAGCTGGCAGGGTAAGGATCGTCAAAGCGCTTCTGTCCCACGGCGCCAACCCCCGCCTCAGAAACAAAAAACGCGAGCAGGCCATCGATCTGGCCAGCGCCAATGCTCACCAGCCAGTTGTGGAGGCCCTGCAAAACCACACCGGGAAGTCTGAATGGCTTGAGCTTTTAGGACTCTAAACCTGCCTTTCAGGCCGGTGGTCCCCATACCCAACAACCAAAAATTCAAACAAACGTTTGACCTAATTCAATCATCTGTTTTATCTTCTGCCGACATCGAGATCATCAACAATCCGGACACCCATGCCTCGCAACCTTCAAAACAACACAGCAGACACCCGCCAGCGGCTGTTGCAGGCAGCCCTGAAGGCCTTCGGTCATCGCGATTATGAGGCAGTGAGCACCCGTGAGATCGTGCGGGCCGCCGACGCCAACATCTCGGCCATCTCCTACCACTTCGGTGGCAAGCAGGGGCTCTATCTGGCGACCGCCGAATATCTTGCCGAGACGATTCACACCACCATGGCGCCCCATCTGCAACACATTCAGCAGGCATCACTCACTGCCTCCCCACAACAGTGCCGGCAGCTGCTGGCCAACCTGATGGCAAGGCTGGCGCGAAACCTGGCGCTGGACAGCATCACGGAGGATGCCGCCGGCCTCATCTTCCGCGAACAGCACCACCCCACCGAGGCCTTCGAGATCCTCTACAAACAGATTTTCGCCCCGATGCACGATGTCATCTCGCACCTGATCGCCAAGGTCTGGGGGCTGCCGGCCGATGCCCCCGAAGTGCTAACCACCAGCCATGCCCTATTCGGACAGGTCATCATCTTCCGCATTGGCAGAACCACCATCCTGCGCCGCCTAGGGCTGCCGGTATTCGGCGACAGTGAGGTTCGCATAATCACCGAACTGGTCGCTTCACTCGCACTCCATTCACTCAACCACCACCCTCTGCAGGAACAGAAATCATGACAAACGCCTCCCGATCCCGCTGGCAGGTTCTATGGATTCTGCCGCCCATCGCCATCGGTATCGCTGTCCTGCTCTGGGCCGCCAGCGGCAAACAGCCGCCGGCAAAAGCAGAGCGCGGCGAAGTCGCCCGAGTGGTGCGCATCATCGAGGCCCCTCAGCTCGCCTTCACCCCGGTTGCGCAAGGTTATGGCGCAGTCCAGCCCGCACGGGTGTGGAGCGCCGTGGCACAGGTCTCCGGCCGTATCGTCGAAATCCATCCGCAACTGCGCAACGGGGAGATCCTGCCGGCCGGCACCGAGTTGTTTCACATCGACCCGGTCGACTACGAACTCAATCTGGCGCAGGCCAAGGCGTCGCTGGCAGAACTTGATGTGCAGGAGGCCAATGCCCACGCCTCGCTGGCGATCGAGCAGCGCAATCTTGCCCTGAGCAGAGGCGAACTGGAGCGCATCCGCAAACTGGTGCAGAGCGGCACCGCCTCCCAGAGCAACGCTGATGAGGCAGAGCGCGCGATGCTCGCCAACCGCACCAAGGTGCAGAACATGCAGAATACCCTGGCGCTACTCCCGACCCAGCGCCGCCTGCTGCAGGCCAAGATGGCCCAGGCAGAGCGGGATCTCGCCCACACCTTGGTGAAGGCACCCTTCAACCTGCGCATAGCGAATCTAAAAATCGAGGCGGATGAGTATGTCAGCAGAGGTCAGAATCTGTTCGACGGCGATGCAGTGGACCGGGTGGAGGTAGTTGCCCAGGTTGCCATTGCCTCACTGCGCCGCCTGTTTATCGGTCAGACAGAACCCCTTCCCAACATCGAACGGCTCAACCAGGATCTGGCCGGCTTTGTCGGACTTCGCCCGCTGCTCCGCCTCGACATGGGCAACCACACGGCCGAGTGGCAGGCGGAGTTCGTCCGCTTCAGCGACCAGATCGATAGCAAGACCCGTACCGTGGGCGTGGTGGTCGCCGTCGACAAACCATTTGAAAAGGTCAGGCCCGGCCTGCGTCCCCCCCTCTCCAAAGGCATGTTTGTCGAGGTGATTCTGCGTGGCCAGAGCCAGCCTGATCAGATTGTCATCCCCCGCTCTGCGGTGCGCAACGGCAAGGTCTACCTGGTGGATGCACAGAACCGCTTGCAGCGACAGCCGGTGCAACTGCTCTACAGTCAGGGAAGTGTGAGCGTGATCAAAAGCGGCATCCGAGCGGGTGACCGGGTGGTCGTCTCCGACCCGGTGCCAGCGGTCAGCGGCATGCTGCTACAACCGCAACTGGACAAGCAACTCAGCGCTGAACTACTGCAGGCTATCGGAGATGACTCATGATCGCCTGGTTCACCCGCCACCCGACCGCCGCCAATCTGATGATGGGGGCGCTGATGCTGCTTGGGCTGATCACCCTGCCCAACCTGCAGCGCGAGAGCCTGCCGGAGATCAAAAACGACAAGGTCGAGATCCGCGTGATCTACAAAGGGGCTACCGCCGAGGAGGTGGAGGACGCCATCTGCCGCCGCTTGGAGGATGCCCTGGAGGGGGTCACCGATCTGGATGAGATCCGCTGCGAAGCCCGCGAGGGCGTCGGCCAAGCCACCGCGGTAATGCTCGAGGGGGCCGACATGACGCGCTTCCTCGACGACGTAAAATCAGAGGTGGAGACCATCGATGACTTCCCCGTCGAGGCGGAGCAGCCGGTGATCACCGAACTGGGGCGTACCGAAGCGGTGATCTCGCTGGCCGTCACCGGGCCAGAGGATCCGGTCGCGCTGAAGGCCTATGCGGAAGAGCTCAAGTCACGCATGCTGGCCCTGAAGACGATCGCCGACGTCTCCATTGGTGGCTTCTCCGAGCACCAGATCCGCATCGAGATCCCCGCCTGGCGGCTGCGCCAGTATGGCCTCTCCGCCGCCGCCATCGCCAATGCGGTGCAACGCCAGAGTGTCGGCGGCCCTGCCGGCCGGCTGGAGGGGAGTCAGGAAGATCTGCTGTTGCGCTTTGACGATCAGCGCAAGAGTGTCGAGCAGCTCAAGGATCTGGTGGTGATATCCAGCAGCAGCGGCGCGGCCATCCGTCTCGGCGAGATCGCCGAGATCAGCGATCGCTTCGACCGCGCCGAGGAGAAGATCACCTTCAACGGCCAGCGCGCGGCGATCCTCGATGTCTCCAAGACCCGCTCCCAGGATATCCTGAAGGTGCTCGCCAGCGTCAAGGCGTTTGCCGAGGCCGAACAGCAGCAGGCACCCAAGGGCGTCACCTTGACGCTGACCCAGGACCGCGCCTCGGTGGTGCAGGACCGCCTCGACATGCTGCTGCGCAATGGCGCTCAGGGGCTGGTGGCAGTATTTCTGGTGCTCTGGCTCTTCTTCAGCGTCCGCTACAGCTTCTGGGTCACCATGGGGCTGCCGGTCTCCTTCCTTGGCGCGCTATTTGTGCTGCCGATGGTCGGTGTCACCATTAATATGATCTCGATGGTGGGGCTGCTGATCGGCATCGGCCTGCTGATGGATGACGCCATCGTCATCGCCGAGAACATCGCCGCCCGCATGGCCAAGGGCGACACGCCGCAACATGCCGCTATCGCCGGGGTACGTCAGGTGCTGCCGGGCATCGCCTCCTCCTTCGCCACCACCCTGATGGTGTTTGGCTCGCTGGCCTTTATCACCGGCGAGATCGGGCAGATCCTGCGGGTCATGCCGGTGGTCCTGATCCTGGTGATCACGGTGAGTCTGATCGAGGCCTTCCTGATCCTGCCCAACCACCTGAATCACTCGCTGGCGCATATGAAGAGCGGTTCGCCCAACCGCTTCCGCCAAGCCTTTGAACGGGGCTTCGATAGGCTGCGCGAACGCTGGTTTGGACCGACCCTCGACCGGGCCATCCACAATCGCTATCTGACCCTCGGTATCGTGCTGATGCTGCTGCTCTTCTCGGTGGCGGTGCCGGTCGGCGGCGGGCTCAAGTTTGTCGGCTTCCCCGATATGGATGGCGACCTGGTGGAGGCCCGCATCCTGCTGCCCCAGGGCACGCCGCTGGTGCGCACTGAGCAGGTGGTGGCACAGATCGAGGGTGCGCTGCAGCGGGTCAATGCCCACTTCAAGCCACGTCAGCCGCAGCAGCAGGATCTGGTGCAGAACGTCACCGTAATCTACGGCCAGAACCCGGATGCCTTCGAGACCGGCCCCCATGTGGCCCGGATCGCCACCGACCTGCTCAGCGCCGAGATACGCGACGCCCCACTGGATGAGTTCATCCAGCTCTGGCGCGAGGAGGCCGGGCTGCTGGCCGACGTGATCTCTCTGAAGTTTACCGAGCCGGTCATCGGACCCGGCGGCCGCCCCATCGACCTGCGCCTGCTGGGCGACGATCTGGCGCAGCTCAAGACCGCCTCCAACGAACTGCAGGCCTGGCTCAACGGCTTTGCCGGGGTCAACGATCTGAGCGATGACCTACGCCCGGGCAAGCGTGAGTACCGCCTCCGTCTGAAACCGGATGCCGGCGTGCTGGGGCTGGACGCCCGCAGCGTGACCGAGCAGCTGCGCGGCGCCTTTCAGGGCCTCAAGGTGGATGAGTTTCCGGTCGGCGCCGAGACCTATGAGGTCAATCTGCGCTTTAGCGAGCAGGATCGTATCGGCCCCGAGAGTCTCGATACACTCACCATCACCGGGCCAGACGGCGCGCTGGTGCCACTCTCAGTGGTCGCCGAGATCGAAGAGGTGCGCGGCTGGGCCCGGATCAACCGGATCGACAGCCAGCGGGCAGTCACTATCCAGGGCGATGTGGACCGCTCCCAGGCCAATGCCCAGGAGCTGTTGGGGCTGACCCAGCGTGAGTTTATTCCCGGACTGCTGGCACGCTATCCGGGGCTGAAGTTCGACGTGCAGGGTGAGAGCAAGCGGTCCGCCAAGACCGGCAAGTCGATCGTGCGCAACGTCCTGATGGGGCTACTCGGGGTCTATCTGCTGTTGGCGCTGCAGTTCCGCGGTTATCTCGCTCCACTGACGGTGATGCTGGTGATCCCCAGCGCCCTGATCGGCGTGGTGTTTGGGCATCTCGCCCTCGGGCTCGATATGACCATGCCGAGCATCGTCGGCATGGCCTCGCTGTTCGGGGTGGTGGTCAACGATTCGATTCTGTTGGTGGTGTTTATCCGTGATGCCCGCGCCCAGGGTGTGGTGGTCACCAACGCTGCCAAACAGGCGGGCAGGGCCCGTTTCCGTCCAATCCTGCTCACCTCTATCACCACTATCGTCGGCCTCACCCCGTTGCTGCTGGAGAAAAGTCTGCAGGCACAGATCCTGATTCCACTGGCAGCCAGCCTCGCCTTTGGCCTGACCGCGGCCACCCTGGTGGCGCTGTTCCTGGTACCGGCTTTCTACTGCATTCTGGATGATTTCAATCTATTGGGTGAACTGGATACAAAGGCCGAATCAGATCCTGAGGTTACCCAGCAGAGCCATTGATTTTTGTAGCCATAACTATGAGTTAGAATACAATTCACCCGATCACCACCCAAACAACTCCACTCAGCCTGGCTGCAGTCTTGCGCTGCAGTCAGGCACTGCCTTTCCTCTCTTCTAATCGCCTTCAAACACCAGGCTATCCGGGTGAAACGCCATCCAGGCAAACCAGTAGCTGATGGCACTTGGCAGCCGTCTCCCCTCTCGGCCCTCCACCCAAGCGGTCGCGTTGGCCTTGTCAAAGTGCACCCGGATCGGCCGGTTCCCCAATCGATCATCCAGAACACCCTCCAGCCGCGCCAACTCCTGAAACGGATAGGCCTTGAAGGCTCCATCGATCTCCAGGCCCAAGACCTGCTCTTTCGGATGGTAGCGCGGGTTGATAGCGGACAACGGAAAGAACAGCTCTGACTCCTGCGCATACCCCGCGTAAGGATCTCTGCTGTAGTCCCGAGCAAAACCGGTCTCCCGCGACAGTACCTGCGTCTGTGGATGCCTGTCGCGCCACTCCTACCAGCTGGTGTGTTGCAACGCCAACATCTGCAGACGCCTACCCCCCATCGGGCCGCTGATCGCCTGTCTCATCAACTGCGACCAGAGAGATTTGCTCTGTCGGTCATAGAGCAGCATGTCGTTGTTATAGAGCAGACCAGAGACCCCGAAACTCAAGGCCTGGCCATCAACCTCTGCGGCAAACGCCATGCCGCTGCCGCAGAGTGGACAGAAGGTGACCACCACCGCCCGCTCACCGAAACGGTCGTTGACGATCTCATGCCAGTTGAGAATGGCCACCGGATAGGCGCGGCTGGTCCCCTGCAACGACAGTCCCAGCACTCGCTCGTCAGGTTTCAGCCAGTCAGCCGAATCAGCAGTGACAAATTGCGGTGAGTCGATGGCCGGTATGCCGTCCCGCGCCGGGCCACCGTGGAAGATTTCCTCCGGCGGCACCTGCGCATCACGCAGATCAAAGCTATTCAAACGCTCCAGCGCGTTAGTCTGCACCGGCGAACAAGCCAGCACTACCATCGCCATTGACAATAGACTCAGCAGTGAAAAGTTAGACATAGATCCAATCCTGAGGGAATCCAATTCGCTATGATCAGTTCGCTTCTAACGCATTCTGATCCATAGACAACTCTGCTCTCCCCAGATACGCACACCAGCGTCAGCCGGTTTCACACCCGCCGCCTGCGGTCAAAAAATAGCTTCTTTTACCATCGGGAACAGATTGCGGTCCCATCGGTAACACTCACTCAATTTTTTGTTACCTTTTTTCTCACACACTCTCTTTAAAGACCCCAGATAACACACAATAACTCCTTGTTTTGTTTTGACTTTTAACCCACACCAGCCGGACAATTCCTGTGGCTCTATCCGTTACCTGCGGATACCCAAAACCGGGCACCGCCTCTAAGCCAGAACAATAAAATTGCAGGAACTCCTCAGGCAGGGCGGCGGCGGTAGCCACAGAGCGAAGCAACTCAACCGGCGGAGAGATCATGAAATGAACAATCGAGCTGAGCAATATTGGAAAGCCAATATTCGCCTAGTAGCCATCCTACTGACGATATGGTTTGTGGTGTCCTACCTATTTGGCATCATCCTCGCGGAGCCGCTCAATGCCATCAAAGTTGGTGGTGTCGGGCTGGGTTTCTGGTTCGCCCAGCAGGGCTCTATCTACACCTTCCTGGTGCTCATCTTCTTCTACGCAAAACGTATGAACGCCTTGGACATCGAATTCGACGTCCACGAGGATTAAGGGGATACAACCAATGGATCTTCAAACACTGA
Source organism: endosymbiont of Ridgeia piscesae (assembly GCF_001443665.1). NCBI lineage: Bacteria > Pseudomonadati > Pseudomonadota > Gammaproteobacteria > endosymbiont of Ridgeia piscesae. The sequence continues at coordinate 20,608 of NZ_KQ557123.1, forward strand.
CCTATACCGTAGTGGGCTTTACCTTCGCCCTCTACATCGGCATCGCCTTCTGGGCGCGTGCCAGTACCACCGGCGAGTTCTATGCCGCTGGCCGCGGGGTACACCCGGTGGCCAACGGCATGGCCACCGCCGCCGACTGGATGTCCGCCGCCTCGTTCATTTCGATGGCAGGACTGATCGCCTTCAACGGCTACGGCGCCTCTGTCTTCCTGATGGGCTGGACCGGCGGCTATGTACTGCTGGCACTGCTGCTGGCGCCCTACCTGCGCAAGTTCGGCAAGTTCACCGTGCCCGAGTTCATCGGTGATCGTTACTACTCCCGCACAGCACGCATCGTCGCAGTCATCTGCCTGATCCTGGCCTCGATCACCTATGTAATCGGCCAGATGAAGGGCATCGGCGTCGCCTTCTCCCGCTTCCTCGAGACTGACTACGATACCGGCCTCTACATCGGCATGGGCATCGTCTTCATCTATGCCGTTCTCGGCGGCATGAAGGGCATCACCTACACCCAGATCGCCCAGTACTGCGTGCTGATCTTCGCCTACACCGTGCCCGCCGTCTTCATCTCAATGAACATCACCGGCAACCCACTGCCGCAGTTGGGTATCGGCAGCACCATGGCGGATGGCTCCGGCATGTATATGCTGGACAAGCTTGACCAGGTAGTCGCGGAACTGGGTTTTCATGAGTACACGACCCAGGTGATGGGCAGTAAACTCAACATGTTTGTCTACACCCTGTCGTTGATGATCGGTACCGCAGGCCTGCCACATGTCATTATCCGTTTCTTCACCGTCCCTAAGGTGAAGGATGCCCGCTCCTCCGCCGGCTGGGCATTGGTCTTCATCGCCATCCTCTACACCACCGCACCGGCGGTCGGCTCGATGGCCCGCCTCAACCTGATGAATACTATCCAGACGGGTGAAGTTGGCTCTGCCGAGGGCAACCTCGCCTACGCCGAACGGCCCCAGTGGTTCAAGAACTGGGAACAGACCGGTCTGTTGAGGTATGAGGATAAGAACGGCGATGGCCGCATCCAATACTACAATGACAAAAACACCGCATTTGCTGCCAAGGCCGAGTCCTTCGGCTGGAAAGGCAATGAGATGGTCAAGGTCGACCGCGACATCATGGTGCTAGCCAACCCAGAGATCGCCGGACTGCCAAACTGGGTCATCGCCCTTGTCGTCGCCGGCGGTCTGGCCGCTGCGCTCTCCACCGCAGCGGGTCTGCTGTTGGCGATCGCCTCCTCGATCTCCCATGATCTGTTGAAGGGCGTCTTCATGACCGACATCTCGGAGAAGAATGAGCTGATGGCCGGACGCATCGCAATGGCCGGCGCCATCGCCCTGGCGGGTTACTTCGGCCTGCATCCACCGGATTTCGCCGCCGGCACCGTGGCCATCGCCTTTGGTCTGGCTGCCAGCTCGATCTTCCCGGCGTTGATGATGGGCATCTTCAACAAGAAGATGAACCGCTCCGGTGCGATCTGGGGCATGGTCTCCGGTATCGGCGTCACTATGCTCTATGTGTTCCAGCACAAGGGCATCATGTTCATCCCCGGCACCGCCTTCCTCGGTGACATGGGGCCGAACTGGTTCCTCGGCATCTCACCCAATGCATTTGGCGCTGTCGGCGCACTGGTCAACTTCGCCGTCGCCATCGCCGTGTCGAAGGTGACTGCCGCACCGCCGGAGCATATCCAACATCTGGTGGAGGATATCCGCGTACCCAAGGGGGCCGCTGCTGCCTCCGCTCACTAAAACCAGACGACTCTGTAAAGTTTGGCCCCGCACTGCGGGGCCTTTTTCCTTCCCCACCTGCCGAGGCATTTCCACCAATCGACAGCCCAGACCAGCGGTCGATGCGTAGAAATTCTTCCCCTGTACCGGTATAACAACTTCACCCGATGGAGAGCTGGAACTGATCCCATGGAAATCGAACTGATCGAGATCCGCGACTTTCTCGTCGAACGCCATCCGTTCGACGCACTCTCCGATCAGACCCTGGAGCAGCTCCCCAAATCCCTGCAGATCCGCTACCTGCGCCGCGACAGCCACTTCCCGCCAGAGGATATCGACGGCAGCTACCTCTACATCATCCGCAGCGGCGCCATTGAACTCTACGATGCAGACGACAACCTGATCGAAAAACTGGCGGAGGGCGATATCTACACCCTGCACTGCCAACTGCTCGATCTGGGCCAATCGCGCAACGGCAAAGCCGTGGAGGATAGCCTGCTCTACCTGCTCCCCTGCGACAGCCTGCGCCAGCTGCGGGAGGGTTCCGAGGCATTCAATCGCCACTTCAGCGAATCCCTGCGGGATCGTCTGAAACAGGCGGTGAACGGTGATCAGGAGAGTCACAATCAGATGGCCCACCTGACGGTGGAGGTCTCAGACCTGCTGAAGAAGCCGCCAGTGACCATCGACGTCAACGCCAGCATCCAACAGGCTGCCCAGCTAATGAGCGAGCAGAACGTCTCCTCGGTAATGCTGATGGAGGGGGAAAGACTGGCCGGCCTGATTACCGACCGGGATCTGCGCAAACGCTGCGTGGCAACCGGGCTGCTCGGCGATCGACCAGCCCGGGAGATCATGTCAAGCAAGCTGCAGACTGTGCAGCACAACAGCCTGGTGATGCATGCGTTGATGGCCATGACCCGCCTAAATCTGCACCATCTGCCGGTGATGATCGGCGAAGTGGTGATCGGCATGCTCACCGCCACCGATCTGGCCCAGCAGCAGAACTCCAGCTCCGCCTTCATCGCCAACGATGTGCGCAAGGCACAGAACCTGGAGTACCTGATCCAAGCCAGCCAACGCTTGCCCGAGCTGCAACTGCAGCTGGCCAACTCCAGCGCCACCGCACAGCACATCGGCGAGGCAATTTCCTGCATCACCGACGGCATCACCATCCGTCTGATCGAGATGGCGCAACAGGAACTGGGGCCAGCACCCATCCCCTTCGTCTGGCTCTGCGGCGGCTCCCAGGCGCGAGGTGAACAGAGCTCTCACTCGGACCAGGACAACGCGCTGCTGCTCGATGACAGCTTCCAGCCCGCACAGCATGCCGACTACTTTGCGGCACTGGCACAGCGGGTTACAGACGGCCTAGACGCCTGCGGCTTTGTCTACTGCCCGGGGGATGCCATGGCCAGCAACCCGAAGTGGCGTCAGCCGCTACAAACCTGGCGTGGCTACTTCAAGGAGTGGATCGACGCCCCCGAGCCGATGGCGCTAATGCTCTCCAGCATCTTCTTCGATCTGCGTCCGGTATTCGGTGAGTTCAGCCTGTTTGAACAGCTGCAACAGGAGATCTTGCAAAATACCAAGGGAAACAGCCTGTTTACCGCCTACATGGCGGCCAACGCGCTGCAGTTCCGCCCACCGCTGGGCTTCTTCCGCAACTTCACCCTAATCCACGGCGGTGAGCACGACGACACCTTCGACATCAAACACCGCGGCATCGTGCCGATCACCGACATCGCCCGGGTCTTCGCACTTGATCAAGGGTTGGCTGAGGTCAACACCAGCGAGCGCCTGAGTGCCGCGATGGCCGCCGGGGCGATCAGCGAGGAGATGGGGGAGAATCTGCAGGATGCCCTGGAGTATATCGCCAGCCTGCGCATCCAGCATCAGGCCACACAGATCAAACGGGGCCAGAGCCCCAACAACTATCTGCCACCGGATACCCTCTCCGAACTACAGCGACGCCACCTGAAAGATGCCTTCGGGGTGATTCAGACAATGCAGGAGACTATGGAGAGCCGCTACCAAAGCGGGCGCTTCCGGTGAATCATGTTCGAGCGTCTCTTCAGCAAACAGCATCAGCGCAAGCGGGCCCTGGCCAAGGCTCCCACCGGGGTGATGAGGGACTACCTCACAGCCCCCTTCCCCTCCAGTAAGACCCCCTGCACGGAGCTGGAGATCGTCTCCCTTGATCTGGAGACCACCGGCTTGAAGCCGAAACAGGACAGCATTCTCAGCATCGGCCTGGTCAATATCCGTGCATTACAGATCCACCTCGACACTGCCTGGCACCGGGTAATCCGGGTGGAACAGCAGATCCCTGAGTCGTCCGCGGTGATCCATCAGATCACCGATGACCACGCCGCCGCAGGCACCCCCCTAGAAGAGGCACTGCCTCAGCTACTGCGACAACTCAGCGGCAAGGTGATGCTGGCCCACTACAAAAACATCGAGCAGAATTTTCTCGACGCCGCCTGCCAGCGGCTCTACGGCACGCCTTTTATCATTCCGATCATCGACACTCTGGAGCTGGCCCAGCGCCTGTTCGCCCAGCGTAACCACAGCATCCAGCCCGGCGATCTGCGCCTGTTCAACCTGCGGCCACGCTACAATCTACCCCACTACAAGGCGCACAATGCGCTCAGTGATGCCCTCGCCACCGCCGAGCTGTTTCTTGCGATGGCAGCGGAGATGGCGCCAAGGCCCACGCAGTGCCGACTCGACCAGTTTCAGACGGATTGACCCGATGCCCCGATTCTCGGCAGTATGCAGCTTTGCACAGAACGATCAGCCCGGGCCTGCGATCATCGGGCCGCTGCAGAAGCCCACTTCGCACTAACAACAGACCATTCAATGGAACAAAACACCAAGAGGTAACCACCATGTCCGACAAGGTTTACGAAGTCCCCGCCGATTTCGCCGCCCAGGCGAACATCACCGATGCCCAGTACCAAGAGATGTACCAACGCTCTATCGATGACCCGGAGGGCTTCTGGGGCGAGCAGGCAACGGAGTACCTGAGCTGGTTCAAGACGTGGGACAAGACCCTGGACTGGAGCTTTGGCGAGGACGACCTGCACATCGAATGGTTCAAGGGCGGGAAACTGAACGTCTCCTACAACTGCCTCGACCGTCACCTGGAGAGCCGTGGCGATCAGACCGCGATCCTCTGGGAAGCGGACGATCCGGGGCATGACAAAAAAATCAGCTACCGGGAGCTGCACGCCGACGTCAACAAGTTCGCCAACGTACTCAAATCCCGTGGCGTAAAGAAGGGTGATCGAGTCTCCATCTACATGCCGATGATCCCCGAAGCGGTGGTAGCGATGCTCGCTTGCACCCGCATCGGCGCGGTCCACTCCATCGTCTTCAGCGCCTTCTCCCCCGACGCCCTGAAGGACCGCATCCTCGACTCCGACTGCCAATGCCTGATCACCGCCGATCAGTCGATCCGCGGCGGCAAGCATCTGCCGCTGAAAAAGAGCGCCGACGCCGCCCTGGCCAACTGTCCCAACGTGCACACCTCCATCGTGGTGAAACATGGCGGCGAAGCGGTGGAGTGGACCGAGGGCCGCGATATCTGGTATCACGAGGCGCTGGCCGCGGCCGATCCGGTCTGCGAACCGGAGGAGATGGACGCCGAAGACCCCATGTTCATCCTCTACACCTCCGGCTCCACCGGCAAACCCAAGGGCGTGCTGCACACCACCGGCGGCTACCTGCTGCAAGCGGCCATGACCCACAAGCTGGTGTTCGACTACAAGGACGGCGAGGTCTACTGGTGTACCGCCGACATCGGCTGGGTCACCGGCCACAGCTACATCGTCTACGGCCCGCTCACCAACGGCGCCATCAGCCTGATGTTTGAAGGCATCCCCACCTATCCCGATGTGGGCCGCTTCTGGCAGGTCTGCGACAAGCACAACGTAGCCAGCTTCTACACCGCGCCAACCGCGATCCGCGCCCTGATGGCCGCCGGTGAAGAGCCGGTCAAGGCCACCTCACGCAAATCCCTGCGCCTGCTCGGCACCGTCGGCGAGCCGATCAATCCAGAAGCCTGGGAGTGGTACAACCGAGTGGTGGGCGACAGTCGCTGCCCGATCGTCGACACCTGGTGGCAGACCGAGACCGGCGCCCACATGCTCACCCCCCTGCCCGGCGCCACCCCACTAAAACCCGGCTCCGCCACCCAGCCCTTCTTCGGCGTTCAGCCGGTGCTGCTGGATGAAGAGGGCAAGGAGATCGAGGGCAACCCGGCCTCCGGCAATCTCGCCATCAAACACCCATGGCCCTCTCAGATGCGCACGCTGTATGGCGACCATCGGCGTTTCTATGAGACCTACTTCCAGATGTACCCCGGCTACTACTTCACCGGTGACGGCGCCAAACGCGATGAGGACGGCTACTATTGGATCACCGGCCGTGTCGATGACGTGCTCAACGTCTCCGGCCATCGTCTCGGCACCGCCGAGATCGAATCCGCACTGGTGCTGCACGAGAAGGTCGCCGAGGCCGCCGTGGTCGGCTATCCCCACGAGATCACCGGCCAGGGCATCTACGCCTACGTCACCCTGATGTCTGGCGAAGAGTATGTCGATGAGCTGAAGGATGAGCTGGTGCAGCTAGTGCGCAAGGAGATCGGCCCGATCGCCAAGGTCAACATCATCCAGTGGGCTCCAGGGCTGCCCAAGACCCGCTCCGGCAAGATCATGCGCCGCATCCTGCGCAAGATCGCCGCCAACGAGATCGATGCCCTGGGCGACACCTCGACCCTGGCCGATCCCAGCGTGGTGGATAACCTGATCGAAAACCGAGCGAATCGCTGATCCGGCTTCTGACCAGCAACTGACTCAGGGGCGGCACTGCCGCCCCTTTTACTCTCCTAAGGCGCACCATGAAACTGAAACTCCCCATCCTCTATAAAAAACTGCTGATCCTTGCATTGGTGCTTGGACCGATCTTCTGGCTGGTCTTCACCGAGGATGGCCAGCGCCGCACCGATACCGTGTTGCTGATGCTCTGGGGGGAGGATGAGATCAAGTTCAATCTCAAGGATCTGGACGACAATTACACCGAAGCGGAGCTAAAAACCGTCTACCCGGATCTCGACTGGCAGTGCCAAGATCAATCCAGCGACTTTGGTGATCGGCTCTGTGTGACCCGCATCGGCGTCTTCAACGGCATCCCGGCCCGCTATCTCACCCTGTTCTTCCGCGCGGGAAAGGTCAGCGCAGTGAAAATGGTCTACCGGGAGATCTATCACCCGCAGCTACTCACGCACCTCCACAGACACCTGGGCAAGCCAGCTGAAGAGCGCGCCATCAGCCAGGCGCAGCCGCAACCGACGAGCCTGATCCACTGGCGTACCGGGCAAGGTGTAGTGGTGATTAAAAAGCAGCTGCAAAAAGGTGAAGAGGCAGCCCTGCTCTGGCTCTCCGCTGCACTGACAACTCAGCACTATCCGACAGCACCAAGCCACGCGCGGGTCAAGTAGTGGGATTTCATCACATATACTGAAAGCAGGCTCTACTCATGGAGGCAGGCGCAATGGGCGACCGGAAGCAGCATTGGGAGCAGGTCTACCGTGACAAATCCCCTCTTGAGGTCAGTTGGTACCAGAAGGAACCCAGCCTCTCTCTGGAGCTGATCCGCAACAGCGGCATTCAAAAAGATGATCCCATCATCGATGTGGGGGGTGGTGCCTCGCTGCTGGTCGATCGGCTGCAGCAGACGGGCTACTCGCAGCTGTCGGTGCTCGATATCTCCGCCAGGTCACTTGCCTATGCGCAAAGCCGATTGGGAGAGGCGGCCAGGCAGATCGAGTGGCATGAGGTGGATGTGACTGAATTCAGCGCCCCCCACCGCTACGCCCTCTGGCACGACCGAGCAGTATTTCACTTTCTCACCAAGGCCGCCGACCGTGAAAAGTATGCCGAAGTTCTGAACGCATCCCTGCGGCCCAACGGGCATCTGGTGATCGCCGCTTTTGCAATTGGCGGCCCGACCCAGTGCAGCGGCCTGGATATCGTGCAGTATGACGCGGAACGTCTGCTGAATGTGCTGGGTGATGGGTTTCAGCTGCTTGAAGAGCTGTCGGAATCTCATCCCACGCCCGCCGGCAAGCGGCAGGCGTTCTCCTATTTTCATCTGCACCGCTTGTAACTTTTCAACTGCCAGGCAACACCGCTAAGACATCAGAACCTGAACGCAGACCGTAGCAAAACCGCAACAAAAGATTAATTTTGTTGCCACTCTACCCATCAAGAATGGAGGACGCTAAACACGAGAAAAGGAAGAGCAAAGAATGACCATAGAAAAGCGATTCAACCGCCGCATCCCAATCACTTTCGATGTCCAGATCATCCACCGCAATCGCTGCATCACTGCACAGGCCGATGGCATCTCCTCCACCGGCATCACTCTTCGGGATAAAGCGCTGACCATCCCCACTGGTAGGCTCATCGAGATGAGCTTCAATCTAGGTACTCACCAATGGCAGGTATTCGGCCTGGTCATCTGGTCCACTCCAGAACAAATCGGCATCATGTTCCAGTTTCCACAACCCGAGCTATTCGAAACAGTGTTTCAACTCAAGTCGACGCTGGAAAAGATCAGGGAAAACCGACGAGCACCCGTTGCCGCTCATAGCCCCCCCCTGCTGAAGCCACTTCTGCGGCCCAGTGTCTGAACTGCCGCCAGGAAAGGGCAGGTATTCAGATTCGATGGGGACCGAGCGGACGGCCTCCAAGTGACTTGCCCTGCAATGTCATCAAGACCAGCCAGCACCAGACTCCGCCAGTTCCCTGGCCAACCTGGATGCATGCGGGCAGCTAAACCCAGCGGTCAGGCAGATCTCAGCTTGGCAAAGATCTCATCCTTCATCTGCGCACGTTGCTTTTTCATCTGTTCAATGTCCAGATCCTCGATCGGCTGGCCGCGCTCTTCGAGCTCCCGAATCTCGTCATCCAGGACGTCATGTTTGTCTACCAACGCAGCAAACTCGGCATCAGCAGCCTTCGCCGCCTCCAGTCTCTCATGAAATTCAGGAAACTCATGGTCGATGTCATGGTGTTCTGAAAGCATGGTTTTTTCCTCTGTTGGGAGTGCGCAGTTCTAGAGTAGCAGCAGCCAAAACGACTGGAATGATCAGGCTCAAGGGAAGCTCATTAGCCTGGCTGAATCACCTGCAGCCAGTTCCACAAACAGCTCAAACAGAGGCATTGCCAAGGGTGAAGAGAAAGCAGGCACCGCCATCCGGGCGGTTCTCCGCCGTCAGGCATCCTCCTTGCAGATCCACAATGCGTCGGGCGATGGCCAGCCCCAGGCCGGCATGCCCGGTCTGACCAGTTGCAGGGCGACTGCGATAGAAGGGATCGAAGATGTGCGGCAAATCGGCTGCGGCGATGCCGGGGCCACTATCCTCGATCGCCACCGCCACTGAATCTGCGCTCTGCTGAAAGCGGATCTGTATCGTTCCACCCTGTGGAGTGTGGTCGATGGCATTGCTGATCAGGTTATCGAGCAGACGCTCGCTCAGCGCCAGATCGGCCAGCACCAGCGACAGCCCAACCGGTGGTTCCATGCTCAGCTGGATGCCCTTTTCGTCAGCCGACAGGACAAACTTCTGCATCACATCCTGCACCAGTTCCGCCAGTGCCACCGGCTCCAGCTCGGCCCGGGTCTCCCGCGCCTCCAGCTGGGCCAGTTCAAACAGCGCCTCTACCATCCGCGTCAACCGCCGACTCTGGCGCAGAGCGATACCGAGATACTCCTGCCGTTCCCCCTCCTGCAAGGTTTCTGCCTTCATCTGCAGGGTCTCCAGGTAACCCTGCAGAGCTGCCAACGGGGTGCGCAAGTCGTGGGAGATTTGCGCCACCAATTCGCGTCGCAGACGGTCCTGCTGTTTCAATTCACCCCACTGATCGATGATGCGATCAGCCATCCCGTCGAAAGTCTGGCCGAGCCGACCGATCTCGTCGTTCAGCTTGACCGGATCCTCGGCAAATGGTTGGTGACGAGTGAAATCACTGCCCTGAAACTGCTGCATCACCCCGGAGAGCCGCTGCAGGCGACGTGTCAAGCGATGGAACAGCAGCAACCCCGCCAGCAGCCCGAATCCCAGGCTGCCCAGCGCCGTCCAAAGGCTGAGGCGGATCAGATAGCTCTCCCGCAAGGTCTGCTCCACCGAGTCGTACTCCTCACCGCGCAACACCACATAGAGGTAGCCCGCCGGCACCGGGGTGACAGAGAAGGCCTTGCGTCGGTCGTGGGAACGGGGGTCGTCCCCCAGCAGCGGGAACCCTTCACCGCGCAGAAAGGCGCGGATCGGCTGCAGATCCACATGCTGCCGCTTCACACGCCCGGGATCAGCGGAGAAGGCGAGGATTTTTCCGGCGCTATCGATCAAGTAGATCTCGATGCTCGGATTGATATCCATGTAGGCGCTGAAGGTAGTTTTAAGCGCCTGCCGGTCGAGCTCGCCCGCCGCCACCAGCTTCCGATCGGCAACAATCCGCTGCGCCAGATCGCGATTGAACTGCTGGTTGAGCTGCTGCAGATAGCGCTCTGTCACCACTGAGGTGATCAGGCCGTAGAGCAGGCCTATAACCAGAAAGATCGCCACCAAAGCGGCGGCCAGGCGCGCATAGAGGGTTCGCAACATGCTGCCGGGCCTCAGCCGCTGTCATCAGCAAACTTGTAGCCGACGCCCCAGACGGTCAATACATAACGGGGCTTGGAGGGCTCACTCTCGATCTTCGCCCGCAACCGGTTGATGTGGGAGTTGACGGTGTGCTCATAGCCCTCGTGGTTGTAACCCCAGACCCGATCGAGCAGCTGCACCCGGCTGAAGACCCGCCCCGGCTGACGCGCAAAAAATAGCAGCAGATCAAACTCCCGGGCGGTCAGCTCTACCGGCCGGCCATCAACCTGCACAGCCCGCCGCACCACATCGATCTGTAGCCCACCGCAGCGGATCTGTTCCTCGACCGGCGACTCATCCCGTTGCTGGCTAAGCGCATCGACCCGCCGGAACAGCGCCTTGATGCGCGCCAGCAGCTCGGCAATGCTGAAGGGTTTACTGAGATAGTCATCCGCCCCCATCTCCAGCCCCAGCACCCGATCGAGTTCGCCCGACTTGGCGGTGAGCATCAGGATCGGCAGATAGTCCCCCGACTGGCGCATCTGGCGGCAGAGGCTCAGGCCATCGGTATCGGGCAGCATCAGGTCGAGCACCACCAGCTGATAGCCGCCACCATTGAAGCGCTGCATCGCGGTCGCGCCGTCCCCGGCAATGTCGGCATCGCAGCCGATATCGTTCAGGTGCGACCGCACCAGCCGGGCGATATCGGGTTCATCTTCAACAATCAAGACTCTGCGACGCATCGGGTCTGCGCTCTGTTGCGATTTTCAGAAGTGATCATAGCAGTTGCCAGGCGACGCCCCCTCCAGCCGGAGGGAGTATTGCGGGCCGCTCCTGCTACATTCCGCCCTTCTTCTCTGACATTCCCATGGGGCTCTCCGACATCATCTTCTGCTCCTGCATACCCGACATCGATTTGTCTCCCATCTGAGTCATGCATGCCTTGCGCCTGCATAGGCGTCTCTCCCATCTTGCCCTGCATGCCCTCTGACTGCATCTGTTTGTGCTCCATCATGCCTTTATCATCCATCATCCTCGTGCCAGAATGGGACATCTGCTCGCTCATTTCCGCGGCACTGATCGCTGCCGCCTGCAAAATCAAGGCACAACCGAGGCTCAAAACCACTCTGTTGGTAAAAATAGTCATCGTCTTATCTCCTCCAGGAAAAGTCGGTGGGGAACACCCCGCACCACGTTCGGAGGAGATTAAAGCCGATGCAGATCCCGCCTGAGTCACGTAAATTTCACGAAAAGCTCACACTACCCGGTTTTCGGCAAAGAGGGGGAACTGGGCTGACAAAATCCAGGCAGCCACGGCCCTGAGCCGATAAGCGATCAAAACCTCCAAATTCTCTTGATCTAAACCGCCCATTTTGAGCAAAAATATGACAAAATTAGCGCATTATTTTTTACGATTCTGCGGCAACATCCCTTTGCCAGCAGCAATCCCAACCTTCCACATCCATCAACACCAGCCACTGTAGTCAAACCATGGAACTGCGAAACATCAATCAGATCGAAAACGCCACCCAGCCCGGTCGCCCTGAACTGTTTCGGCTCGGCACCGCGCTCGTGTTTATCGTCGCTGTGATGCTCTACTCCGGCATCACCAACGGCGATCTGCCCGGCGGCCTCATGCTCATCGCCGCGGCGATGATCGGCGGCTACATGGCGATGAACATCGGCGCCAACGATGTGGCCAACAATGTCGGTCCGGCAGTGGGCTCCCGCGCCCTGACGCTGAGCGGGGCAATCGTCATCGCCGTGATCTTCGAGGGGGCCGGCGCCCTGATTGCCGGTGGCGAGGTGGTCGGTACCATCAAGAAGGGAATCATTGATCCGGGTCAGATCGCCAACACCGACACCTTCATCTGGCTGATGATGGCGGCGCTACTTGCCGGCGCGATCTGGCTCAACATCGCCACTGCGTTGGGCGCTCCGGTCTCCACCACCCACTCCATCGTCGGCGGGGTGCTGGGCGCCGGCATCGCCGCCGGCGGCATGGATATCGCCAACTGGGGAAAGATGGGGCAGATCGCCGCCAGTTGGGTGATCTCACCTGTACTCGGCGGCATCATCGCCGCCGCCTTCCTCTACCTGATCAAGCGCACCATCACCTACCAGCAGGATATGCTCAGCGCGGCAAAGCGGATGGTACCGATACTGATTGCCCTGATGGCTTGGGCATTCTCTACCTATCTGGTGCTGAAGGGACTGAAGAAGGTCTGGAAGGTCGACTTTGTCACCGCCGGCCTGATCGGCACCGCGCTCGCTGCCAGCATCTACGTCTTTGTCCGCCCAATCGTGCAACGGGCTGCAGACAAGCTGCCGATGGAGAAGGCGAGCGTCAACAAACTCTTCACCACTCCACTGATCTTCGCCGCCGCACTGCTCAGCTTCGCCCACGGCGCCAACGACGTGGCCAACGCGGTCGGACCACTGGCAGCGATCAACGAAGCAATCCTTGGTGGAGCCGTCTTGGATAAGGCCGCCATCCCACTCTGGGTAATGATGGTGGGCGCCATCGGCATCGCCGTTGGGCTGATGCTCTACGGCCCCAAACTGATCCGCACCGTCGGCTCCGAGATCACCGAACTGGACCAGATGCGCGCCTTCAGCATCGCCATGGCCGCCTCCATCACCGTAATCATCGCCACCCAGATGGGGCTGCCTGTCTCCTCTACCCACATTGCGGTAGGTGCGGTGTTTGGCGTTGGCTTTCTGCGCGAATTTCTGAAGAGCAGCTACGCCAAGATGGTGGCGGAGATCGAGGAGCACCACCACGGCAGGGACGAGGCGGAGGTTGCCAAGTTCCTGCAGGCTTTCAAGAAGGCATCAGTTCCCACAAAGGGGCGAATGCTACAGCAGCTGAAGGAGCATTCGGCCAAGGCAGATCTCTCGAAAAAGGAACGCAAGAGCCTGAAGCGGGTCTACAAGACTGAGCTGGTGAAGCGCTCTAATCTGCTGAAGATCGTTGCCGCCTGGCTGATCACCGTGCCAGTCTCCGGCATCATGGCGGCAATGATTTTCTTCACCCTGCGCGGCATGCTGATGCCCTGATTCTCCCCCTCCGTGCCATCAGGCCAGCCACATGGCCTGGTGGCAGGAAACTTCCCGCCCTGCTTTATCCCCATCGCAGGTACGCCCTATTTTTCCTCGCACTGGGTTATGATTCCCCATCCATAGTTGAGGAACCCGCATGGATCACAGCCCACTGAATGATGTCCTGGTGCTGCTCGCCTGCTCGGTGGGGGCGGTCGCCATCTTCCGCCGTTTTCATCTGCCACCGATCCTCGGCTATCTAATGGTCGGGGTGCTCACCGGCAGCCACGCCCTCGGCTGGGTACCGGACGGCGAGGCGATCCATCTGCTGGCCGAGGTGGGAGTGGTGTTCCTGCTCTTCATGATCGGCCTGGAGATCTCCATCCCGCATCTGCTGGCAATGAAGAGCACTGTGCTGGGGCTGGGTAGCGCCCAAGTTCTGATCACCCTTGGCCTTGCCGGGGGCATCGCCTGGTATCTGGGGGTAGAGTGGCAGGGGGCGCTAATCCTCGGCGGCATCGTCGCCCTCTCCTCCACTGCAATCGCCACCAAGCAGCTGATCGAACAGCTGGAGATGCAATCACGCCATGGCCGCATCGCGCTCGGTATCCTGCTATTTCAGGATCTGGCGGTGGTGCCCTTCCTGGTGCTGATCCCGATCCTCGCCGACCCCAGCGGCGGCTCCATGCTGCAACCGATGCTATGGGCGCTGGCCAAGGCGGCATTCGCCTTCGCCCTGATGTTCGCGCTCGGCCACTGGGCACTGAGGCCGCTGTTTCATATGGTGGCTGGGGCCCACTCCATCGAGCTGTTTACCCTGACCATCCTGTTGGTCTCCCTGGCCGCCGCAGCACTCACCTACCAGCTCGGGCTGTCCCTGGCGCTGGGGGCCTTCCTTGCCGGGATGATGCTGGGCGAGACCGAGTACCGGCATCAGGTCGAGGCAGAGGTGCGCCCTTTCCGCGACGTACTGATGGGACTCTTCTTCATCTCAGTGGGCACCCAGCTCGATCTGATGGTGCTGCCGGAGATCTGGCACTGGGTGGCGCTGATCACCCTTGGTTTGATCCTCGGCAAGGCAGCCATCGTGATCGTCATCACGCACTTCGGCGGCCACGAGTTCGGCGTCGCCCTGCGCAGCGGCCTGGTGCTCGCCCAGGGTGGGGAATTTGGCTTCGCCCTCATCACCCTTGGCATCGCCCAGGGGCTGTTCAGCAGCGAGGTCACCCAGCCCGTGCTGGCCGCCATCGTCCTCAGCATGATCCTGGCGCCGCTGATCATCCGCCACAACGGCACCTTCGCCAAACGGGTCTGCGCCAACTACCTGGGTCGGCGGATGGCGCAGGCACAGAACCTCTCCCAGGCGAGCGACGAGCTCTCCGGCCATGTGATCGTCTGCGGCTTCGGCCGCATCGGCCAGAATCTGGCCAGCTTCCTCAAAGAGGAGGGCTTCAACTATGTCGCGCTGGACCTCGACCCGGTACTGATCCGCGAGGCCTGGGAGGCAGGTGAACAGGTCTTCTACGGCGACAGCCGTAACGCCGAGATCCTGCACAGCGCCGGTATCGAGCGGGCGCGGGCGCTGGTGGTGACCTTCCACGACCACCACCTCAGTGAACAGATCATCCATACCGCCCGCAAGGTCTCAGCCGAGATCATGATCGTCGCCCGCACCCACGACGACCACCACCTGGAAGATCTGGAGCAGGCGGGCGCCAACGACGTGGTGCCCGAGTCGATCGAGGCCAGCATGATGCTCGCTGCCCACACCCTGCGCCATCTCGACGTGGAGAAGGGCGAGATCGACGAACTGATCGAAAAGGCCCGCGCCGACCACTACAGCCGACTGCGCGGCTACTTCCACGGCGAATCCTTCGAAGACCAGGTCGAGGAGGAGGACCACTTCCACCGCCACAGCCTGGTGCTGACCGAGCAGTGCCGGGCGGTGGGCAGACGCATCGGCGAACTGGGGCTGGCGTCCCATGATATCGAGGTGATCGGCCTGCGCCGCCACGGTATTCACGGCGAAACGCCTGACCCTGAGATCATCCTACAGGCCAACGACACCCTGATCATCCAGGGCCCGCCGAAAGAGCTGGAGCATGCTGAGGAGATTTTGGTGCGCGGTTGATGCGTTCACAGTCCCTGCGATCACCGCCTCATTGCCGCCCACCAGAACTAGCAGTTGCAGGCATTGGAACTCAATAGCGCCTCAGCTACCATCTCTTAATTCTTGGAGTGGTGCGCAAAATGTCAGGAGAAACGATCATGCTTTTTGAGGCGTTGATCTGGTCCATTCCGGCCGGGCTGATCCATTTTGCGGCCATGGGGGCGCTCTACGGCAATCCTTTTATCGACACTCTGGCCGATCTCTGGCTGAGAGAACTAATTCCAGTTGATGGCCTCCAGGCGGCCTTGATACTAGGCCTGCTTTTCGGCGTACTGCGGGTCTATCCTCGCTTTTGGAATATGTGGATCCAGTCCACCTATCCGATGCGGCTGCTGCGGATTGAGTTTGTGAATGGCCTGATCGGCACGCTGGTGATCACGATCAGCCTGGAACTGCTCCTCTAATGTTGCGCATATCAAACCAGGTCACGATCCCCCTGGAGGAGATCGAACTGAGCGCGATCCACGCCCAGGGAGCCGGCGGGCAGAACGTCAACAAAGTCTCCAGTGCAGTGCATCTGCGTTTCGATATCGCCCAGTCGTCCCTGCCGGACTTCTACAAACAGCGGCTGCTGACGTTACGCGACCGGCGCATCAGCAGCGAGGGGATCATCGTCATCAAGGCACAGCGTTTCCGCACCCGGGAGAAGAACCGGACCGATGCGCTGGAGCGGCTACGCGAGCTGATCTGCAGCGTGGCGGTGGTACGTAAGAAGCGTATCGCAACCAAGCCGAGCAAAGGCGCCCAGCAGCGGCGTCTCGATGAGAAGTCAAAACGGGGCAAGCAGAAGTCGTTGCGGCGCAAGGTGGAGCATTGACCCCACCCTACTCCGGGCTGTTTGGCGGATCGAGATCCTCCAGCGGGGTCTCCACCTCCACCTCCTGCAGCCACTCCTCCAGCATCTTGACGTGCCAAGCCTCCTCCTCAACCATCTCCTGGGCCTGCCAGCGCACGTTGGCATCCGGCGAGGTCTCGGCCACCTGCAAGTAGAAATCCCGCCCACGGATCTCGTTAAACAGAGCGATCTGCAGCGCCTGGGCGGTGTTCATCAGGTAGTGGGCTTCCTCCATGCAGGAGGATTCGGGGCTACCTGGGCAAGCCCACTTGAACTCCCAAGGGGAGATCTCCGGCAGCTCCAGCCCTTCTGCCCGCACCCGGACCTGGTTTGCGTGCTCCTGACTGAAACCCGCCATGCGCCGGAAAAGCTCCGCCACCTGCGGATTGTTGTGGATCTCCATGCTGTCGGCCAGCTCTTCATAGTGCCCCACCGAGGCCTCTTCCAGCTCCAGCGCATGAGCCAGGAACTCCACCAGCGACTCGATGATCCGGGATTGATCACTGCTCATACTAGAAACTCCTCTTCGAGTCGGGCCAGCGCGCTCATCACCTGATTTTCCAACTGCCAGACTGGCAGCTCACCCTTGTAGATCAACCCGGTGGAGCGGCCATCGTCGGCCTGGATGATCCGTGCCGCCTCCACCGGATCGTCCACCGGCACCCCATCAAAGGGATGGACCTGCTGCTTCCACTCGCGCTGCTCAGGGCGGAAAGTGACACAGCTGCTCAACACCTGCACAAAGGCGAAGCCCCGATGCTGGATCGCCTCCACCAGCAACCGTGTCAGCTCGGCCGGATCGCCAGAGTAGCCACGAGCGATAAATCCCGCTCCTGCCGCCAGGGCGATCGCCGCTGGCTGAAAGCTAGGGATGCCGGTGCCGTGGGGGGTCATCTTGCTGGAGAGCCAGTCGGGCCGGGTGGTGGGCGAGGCCTGCCCCTTAGTCATGCCGTAGACCTCGTTGTCCATCACGATGTAGGTGATGTCCATATTGCGCCGGCAGGCGTGCAGGAAATGATTGCCGCCGATCGAGAAGCCATCGCCATCACCGCCAGCGGCAATCACCGTCAGATCGGGGCGCGCCGCCTTGAGGCCAGAGGCGAGCGCCAGCGCGCGGCCATGTACGCCGTGAAAACCGTAGCTGTCGAGATAGGCAGGCAGGCGAGAGGAGCAGCCGATACCGGAGACCAGCGCCACCTGATGTTTCGGCAACCGCAGATGGGCCAGTGCCCGGGTCAGCGCAGCCAGCACCGCGAAGTCGCCACAGCCCGGACACCAGACCGGCTTGATCGCCGATTTGTAGTCTTTCGCCTTGAGTGCAGGCACGCTCATCTCAGCCTCCCGATCCACCGATCTCATCCAGTGCACGCAGGATCCGTCCTGGCCGTAACGGCAAGGGCCCAGGCTGGGCCAGTGAGTGGGCAGAATCCGACAGCACCCCCTCGGCCCGTAGATAATGATAGAGCTGGCCGGAGTGGTTCTGCTCCACCACCAGGATCTGCTCCACCCTCTTTAGGGCCTGATGCAACGCGGCGCTCTGCAGCGGCATCAGCAGGCGCAGTGCGATCACCAGCAGCGCCTCCCCCTGCTCCTCCAGCCGCCGCATCGTATCTAACACCGCCCCATTGCTTGAGCCCCAGGTGATGATGCAGCGTGGCCCGCTGCCGCGGATCTCCGCCCAGGCTTCGCCAAAGTCGAACTCCGCCAGTTTCTGCGCACGCTTGGCGAGCTGTTCATGATGATCCACCGCCATGCTGGAGGGGGTTCCCTGGCGGTTGTGCTCCAGGCCATCGGCGGTATACATGCCGTCCGGGGTGCCCGGCAGGGTCATCGGTGAGATACCCGTCTCACTAACCTGATAGCGCAGATAATCGTCCGCCGGCCGCGTCTCCACGCGTCGGCTCAACCCTAGCTCAACTGCCGCTGGCGGCGATACCACCGCCCGTGATTGCCCGAGGGATTGGTCGGAGAGCACCAGGGATACGGTCTGCAGATGCTCCGCCAGCTGTACCGCCCACTGAGTGGTGAAGACACAGTCCACGATCGACAGGGGCGCCAGCACCAGATGGGGCGCATCCCCATGCATCCCGTAGAGGGCGATATTCAGATCGGACTGCTCCGACTTGGTGGGGATACCAGTGGAAGGCCCACCGCGCATCACATCGACCACAGTCACCGGCGTCTCACTCATCACCGCCAGCCCCAATCCCTCCATCATCAGGCTCAGCCCCGGCCCGGAGGTGGCGGTAAGCGACGCCACCCCGCCAAAGGAGGCGCCGATGATCATGTTCACTGAGGCCAACTCATCCTCCGCCTGCAGCAGCGAGCCGCCAAGCTGTTCCAGCCGTGGCGCCAGCCACTCCAGCATCTCGCTGGCCGGGGTGATCGGGTAAGCTGCGACAAAGCGCACCCCACCACGCAGCGCTCCCAGCGCACAGGCCTGGTTGCCGCTGAGGTTCCAGCGCTCTTCTTGAGGCTCTTCTGACGGCGGTGAAAAACGCGCCTGCAACGGCTGAGCATAACCGAATTCGAGGGCCGCCAGCGCTCCCGCCACCACCCGCTCCCCCTTGGGACCGAGGATGCGATTCAGCGCCTGCTGAAGAGAAGCAAGCGAGAGGCCGATGACCCGCCCTGCGGCCCCCAGAGCCACCATATTGATGCGCCCTCCTTCGAGGCTGGCGGCGAGCTGCTTAAACGCCACCGGCTGGAATTGCGCACCGTTGCCACGCAGCTGCAACGGCACCTCACCAACCGCCGGATCAGCCAGAATCAGGCTCTGCTCAGTAAGCGGGATCTCATCGGCAAAACGCTCGGCATTCCTCCAGTCGAGGGCCAGCAGCAGGTCAAATCTATCCCCCATGCAATCAACCGCCGAGGGGGAAAAGCGCACCATCGCCGCCGACTCACCACCACGGATCTGCGGTCCTGCCGAACGCATCATCACTCCCTGCAGGCCGGCCAGCGCCGCCGCTTCCAGCAGGATACGCCCGGTCGTGACAGCGCCGCTGCCACCGGAGCCGGTGATGGCGATCGAGAAACTCCGAGTTCTGTTGCTGGCATTCATCCTAGCTGGCATTCATCCTATCGGTCCAATCTATCGTCCTCTCCTGCATCCAATGATAGGCGAGCCAGCAAGCGGATCCTTGGGTTAGATCAACTGCGGCTGACCAAGGTAACGGGATCGGTTTATGATGGGCGCCCGCTTTCAACCGAGCAGCAGAGAAGGAATCGGTGTTGTTATGTGTGGTTTCTCAGGCATTCTGTTTCACAGCGAGTCGATCAGAGATCGCTTCCCGCCAGCGCTCGATGGCTTTCGCCAGGCTGCCCGGCGCATCGCACACCGCGGCAATACCGAACACCGGGAACAACTGAGTGAACACTTCTGGCTGAGCCACTACCGGCTGGCGTTCCAGGATATCAGCGCCGGCCAGCAGCCGATGCCAAGCCACGACAGGGAACATCTGATCCTCTTCAATGGCGAAGTCTACAATCACCTGCAGTTGCGCGACGCGATCGTGCGCCAGAGCGGCATCCGCTTCAAGACCCGTAGCGATACCGAAACCCTGATCGAGGGCTGGAAGGCCTTCGGCGAGGCGTTTTTCGAGCAACTCGAGGGCGAATACGCGTTTGTGATCCTGGCCCGCAACGGCAGCGGCTTTATCGCCCACCGCGACCGTTTCGGCGTCAAACCGCTGTTTCTGCACGCCGACGACATCGACAGCCGCACCTTCGCTAGCTTCTCCCCAGAGTACAGCTTCAGCAGCGGAATCCTGGAGTTCGCCAGCGAGATCAAAGGCATTACCTCTCCAAAACGCTGGAACCGGGATGGGCTACTGCGCCAGTTCGTCGGCCTGTTCGAGCCGATCTGCACCCCCTTTGAGCAACTGATCCAGATCCCTCCTGGCGCCATCCTGCGAGCACGGCGCAATGGCGAGGCTTTCAACTGTACGCTACGCACCGCCACCACACCGATCCGCCAATCCGTCCGCGGCAGTCGACTGGCCTGCGAGGATGAGTTCGAGCAGGCCTTCAGCCAGTCGGTGCAGGAGCGGCTGCTGAGCGATGTGGAGTTGGGGGTCTATCTCAGCGGCGGGGTCGACTCCAAGGCGGTCGCCTTCGAGCTGGGCCGGCTCACGGGGCGCGAGCAGCCGATGAAAACCTTCACCGTCGGTTTCAAACAGGCCGGTTACGATGAATCAGAAGAGGCGCTGCGTTTTGCCCGTCATCTCGGGTTCAATCCCCACCTGGTACGGATCGACGGCACAGCGCTCGACTACGCCTATCCACTAGCGGTGCAGAACAGCGAGCTGGTGCAACCCTTCACCAACGGCGCCGCCAAATGGTGGCTGAGCCGCTTCACCCGCCAGTATGTACACGGTGTACTCACCGGTGACGGTGCCGACGAGCTGCTCTGCGGCTACCCCAGTTACCGCTACGCCAACTGGTGGCGATTTGTGATGCGTGGCCGCGGGCAGGCCGAGACCCGCGGCGAGGTTCTGCAGCTGCTGGAGAGAATACCCCTCGGCACGCGGGGACGGGACCGACTCTACAACGGACGTTTCGCCGCCCACAGCAAGAACCCCTGGCTGGCTGGATCGAGTGCGGCCGGCAGCGGCCGAGACTTTGTCGACAGCATCCGCCTGCTCGGCGTGCCCCATCCGCTGTTCGGCCAGATCCAGGCGATCACCCAGGCACTGCTCGGAGATGAGGCGGAGAGCTGGCTGGCTAGCCAAGCCAGCTCGATCCAGAGCTGGTTTGGCGCCGGACTGGCGATCGACGACGCCCTCTGTGCCCCCGACAACGCCCTGCTAGTGTGGCAGAACTACTTCGCAAAGACTCATCTGCCGGTGCTGATTCTCAACTGGGTCGGCGACCGGATGGAGATGGCCAATACCTTGGAAGGCCGCACACCGTTTCTCTCCGGGCACATGCGCCGACTGATCCACGCCCTGCCCGATCACGCCTTGGTCAGCGGTCTGCACGACAAGGTGCTGCTACGCCGCAGCTACGCGCGTCGGTTTCCGCCGGAGTTTGCCCAGACGCCGAAAAAGCAATTCAACGCTCCCTTCCTTGACTCGGCGCAGTTGATCAAGCGATTCAACAGCGACCAGGTTTTCGCGCTGTGCGGCCTGGCGGAGGGGCGCCGACTCCAGGGGCTGCTGGACCAGGCCAAGGCAGTTGAGACGCAGGATCCGTTCCTGGCGACGCACCTTCGCTCGGCTCACCAGACCGCGATCTGTCTCAGTATCGTTCATCAGAGTATCGTTAAGGGTGAGCAGATCGAGCAGGATCCTGAATTCGAGCAGCATTACCTTGCGCAGAGTGGTCCTGTATGACGGCCGGTTTTTCGCTAGCCGCGCTTCATCGAACTGTTCAATCCTCATTCTCATCCTCCGGTAGTTCGTGGCAGAGGTTACAGCCGATCGGCTCACCCCGAGCGATATCAACTATCTCATTATCTTCTATCTCGTAGTGACGAGCTGCAGCAGCCGCGGAGAGCACAGTTCCCAACAGATCGGCACCATGACAGCTGCGACAGGCGTCAGGGTCATCCTTGAAGAACTCCTTGTGCTCATGGTCGGTCCAGCGCATGTCACCCCGGTTATGCATGCCATGCGGACCGCCTAGTGTCATCGGCAGACTGCCCGGTTCATGGCAAGTCTCGCATTCGATGATGGTGCCGCTGTGGCCCTGCAACTGGGTGGCAGTCACATTGTCGTTGGCATTCGGCATCGGATTGGGAAAGATCGCATGGGTGCTACCGTGGCAGCCCTCGCACATCACTCCACCGTGGCCCGTACTCAGGCGATAGAGAGGCTGGTTCTCGGTGAAGCGTGAAGCGGGCGAACGGATCGGCTCTGCAGTGATATCGTCGCTGCGGTAGGCCTGCAACAGACGAATCCCATCTGGCGCCACGATCAGCCCCTCACCCTCATGGTTTGGATTGAGCGCATCACCGGTATGGCAGGAACCACAGCCTGGTTCGCTGCCCCAGGGCACCCGCTTGCTCGAGTCGGCTCCCTCCGGATAGGGGGTATGCGGGAGGTTTTCGGTGAAGTCATCGCCCACCTGAACCATGCTGCCGTGACAATCCTGGCAGACCACCCCGCCAGCCGCCATGGCACCGCGCAGACACTGGGTGTTCTTACCCGGGTGACACTGGTAACAGGTCGCCTGTAATACATCAGCGGCCTCATCCAAGGTGCGCTCACCCGGCAACGGCATCTGCGGAAAGAGTGGCTCATCAGCAAACATCAGCTCACCGTGATGCTGATGCATCGCCCGCGACATCGAAACATGGCTGGTCTGCTGACGACCGCCAGACTCCGGATCATCATCCACCGGCCCCTGCTGTGCCAGATCGAGAGCCGGCGAGTAGTGGCACTGGGAGCACTGCACCGGCCGTTGATTATCGAGATCGGTGCCATGTTTGGTGTCGTGCAGCCGCAGGATGTTGATCTTGGCAGCGTTGTTATGCTTCTCCGGCCCGGGGACCTCACCATCATTGAGTGCCTGACTCACATAGTCGAAGGAGACCGATGCAAAGTCGGCAGCAACACCACTATAGCCATCATCGGTGGTGCCATGGCAGTTGACGCAATCCGCCTCGGAAGCCACCGGCACCACGATATCGGTGCTGGCGAGATCCTCACCTGTTGCCTTGTCGACGGCGGTGATTGTCATCAGCGGATAGGCGTTGGAACGTCCCTGATCATCGATCGGTAGGAGCGGAATGCCATCTGCGGCAAACCAGTTCACGCCCTCAATGGTGGAACCAAACGGCAGACCAGCGAATAATGGCAGATCCCGATCAAAGCGCTTGAACGCCTGCGGCTGATTCGCATTGTAGGGATCAGAGATGCCTGGCATCGCCTGTTGATGCACCACCAGGTTGCCCAGCGCCAGCTCCATCAGATCCGGCACCGGCAATCCCAGATCGGGCGGCAGATGCTCAAAACCCGAGAGGATGCTAAGGCCATTATCAAACGGATAGAGTGTCCCATAACCCCCATAGGCCAGCGTATTGGCGTCCTGAATCTCCCAGAAGTTGCTCTTATAGACCTCACCGTTCTGGCTAGTGGTATTTATCGAGCCCGCACCCACCGGATCGTTGGCACTGCTGGTCGCCACATAGGTAAGCTCGAGCTGGGTATCGTCGAGGATCTCCGGCGGCTGCCCCTCCACACCCTTCTTGACCACCTGGGCATGAACCACATTAAATGGCGGCAGAATGCTAAACACCTGGTAATCGAGATCAGCGCAGTGCATGCCAAGATCGTTGGCAGAGATAACAACCAGATCACCATCGATCGGCTGACCTCCGCCACCACCACCGCCCACGGAACCATCACCAGTAGTGAGCAGCAGGTCGTCAAACTGAATCCGGGTCAACTCGTTGGCCGCGGTCTTCTGGTTGTTGTAGCCACCCAGGATCAGGCGGTGGCTGCCGGCGGCCAGGTTGCCGAGGGTGAGCTCAACCTGCTGCCAACCGGTGGTCTCGTCCGGGCCACCGTTACCGTTGCCGGTCACCTGATCGATGTAGTCGTTGGGCGAGACGCCGATCAGCATCCCGTCGATGCTCACCAGCATCTGGCTCTGCTCGTTGCTTTCGTACCAGGCGCTCTGGGTCAGATTGTAGCGAAAACTCAGCACCACCTCGCTCAGTCCGCCGAGCTCGAAGTCACGCTGCCAGCCGCCGGACATGCCGAAGATGTCGCTTTTGTCGATACCACCCAGATCGATCTGCAGGGCCGCTTCGGTGGGGTTCCACGCCCCATCCGCATAGGCGGGCGCGCTGGTGCCGCGGAAGCTATCGTCCTGATAGCTGAAGCCATCCGCACCGCTGTCAAAGCCAGCCTGGATCAGAGGCTCGGCAAAGGCATTGAGGCTCAAAAACAGGATGATGATGAAGAGCAGTTCAGCGGAGCCGGGCCAGTTGAGAGGGTGTTTGATCGTCATTGCCTACCTTTATTGTTATTAGGTGGTGCTACATCTCAGGCGTATCTGACCTCTGCGGAAACGAATGGACATCGTATTCGCGCCGCACGGGTAAGCGCTGCCGATGACACGCCATACCAAAAACGGAGGGAATCACCTCACGCAAACCTGCAGGCTGGGCATCAGATATAGGGACTGCCACAATTTTTTGCAAAATTCAGGCCACAATTTAATTCCCCTATAACGACCAATGACTTAACTGAATAACAAAAGGGGGCTGGCAAAGCCTCTGTAAAGATCACCGACACATCTCCCCCGGCGTTCGCCCCGTGGAAACAGATAAAACGCGCTAGATAACACCCTTAATATCCTGAGCCGTCAGTAAATTCCCTGGCAAAATGAACGATTCGCTGCCTGAGCAGGGCGAAAAAGAATGTAAATCTTGCCGACACCCGCACTGACAGCATTACTCCAGCAGATTTTCCCGCATCTAACTCCCGTCACATGGGTTTTGATATCAGCAGATTGCCACAGTTTCGCCATCAGGCCTCCTGAATCATCCGGCTCAATAGTCCAGGTAATAACTGGAGGAACGAAGCATGACTGGCATTCAGAAGATCCTGGCCCGGCCCCAGCAGGAAAACCCGGCACTGCGCCTGCTGATCATCTTTGGACTGATCCTGCTGCTGCAGGTCCCTATCTCAATGGTGGATGGGTTGATCGCTGAACGGAGTTTAAGTCGTGAGCAGGCGGTGCAGGAGGTGATGCAGAAATGGGGCCACGCCCAGAACATCGTCGGCCCCCAGCTGGTGATACCGATGACCAGGCGACTCGACGATGGCGCCGAAGTGCAACGCACTCTGGTAATCCTGCCCGAGACGCTGCAGGCGCATGCCCGGATGGCCAGCAAACCCGCCGTAGAGGCATCTACGAGATACCGCTCTACCAGGCGAGGCTACAACTCTCCGGTCGCTTCAGGATCGAAACCATCTCGAATGAGTATCCGGGATACACGGCGCACTGGGGTCGGGCCAGCCTGGTGATCGCGATAAGCGACCCGAAGGCGATCGATTCGGCCAGCCCGCTGATGTGGGGCGGGCAACCGCTCGAACTCCAACCAGGTGTGGGGGCTGGTTGGCGGGATGTGCCATCACACTCTTCTATCTGCTGCTGCTATCGCTGGCTGAGCAGATCGGTTTTACCGCAGCTTACTGTGTGGCAACCCTGATGACCGTCGGCCTGGTATATGGATACACCCGCAGAATTCTCACCAGCAGACGCAACGCAGCCCTAGTCAGCGGTGGACTAAGCATCCTCTACGGCTACCTGTTTGCCCTGCTGCATGAACAGGAGTACGCCCTGCTGGCCGGCTCCATCGGACTGTTTCTGATGCTTGGCCTGGTGATGTACCTGACCCGTAATATCGACTGGTATCAGACCACTGAGCAAGTTGTTGAGAAACGACCAAAGCAGAATAAAGAGGGAATAGAATAACCAACCAATTTGATATAGATTAATGCCCACCCGTGGGCGGCCCTGTTTCAATCCTTTATTATCCGT
This sequence comes from endosymbiont of Ridgeia piscesae, assembly GCF_001443665.1. NCBI lineage: Bacteria > Pseudomonadati > Pseudomonadota > Gammaproteobacteria > endosymbiont of Ridgeia piscesae. The sequence goes on from NZ_KQ557123.1 coordinate 46,548, forward strand.
AACAGAGCCGCTCGCGGCACGAACCAGCCGTAACAAAAAACTCACGCCGTAAACGGCACCCCAACAGAGAACAGATGCAAATACTTCGACACACCACACTCCTGCTCGGTTTTACCCTGCTACTGCCCCCCTTCAGCTTGGCGGCCCACGACTATGACCCGGACAATGGCGAGGAGATCAACGAGCTCTGCGCCGGCTGTCACGGCGAGTATGGCCAAGGCGGCAAGGATGGCGAATATCCCCGCTTGGCGGGGATGCCGCGTGAATTCATCGCCCTCCAGCTACACCTGTTTCGTGACCGCGAACGCCCCAACCTGGCGATGGTGGAGTATGTGGATGACCGCCAAATGCCAGATGAAGACATCCAGGATATTGCGATCTACCTGGAGAGCGTTCGTCTGAAGACCAAACTGCCGCCGGTGGACGAAACCGCCCCTGACTTCGACGCCTATGCCCGGCTGCTGGCGTCGAAGAAGCTAATGCAGATCCCGCGCGCGCCGGGGGATATCGCGAAGGGCCAGTCGCTTTACCGAAAGGAGTGCGCCAGCTGCCACGGTCGTGAAGGCTTGGGTGACCAGAAAAAAGCAGTACCGATGCTAGCCGGCCAATACACCAACTACCTTTGGCGGCAAGTGAAGAAGTATCGCAACAAGATCCGCATCCACGATCCCGAAGAGCCGGATGAAGAGCTGCTGGCAGATTTCAGCGACCAGCAGCTAGGCGATATCTTCGCCTATCTCTCCATCGTTGATGACTAGCAGGTTGTAGAAAAAGTCTCAGGCGAGTGCAGTTTAGGAAGGTTTTTCAGCAGCCTGCCAGGATCATGGCAGATCGCTGCGTTTAAAGAAAAAATAACCCAGGCCGGCACAACCAGTACCCAGCAGGATCGGATAGATCAGCGCATAGGCGATGTAGCCGCTCTGGCCAAAGTTGTCGAGGATCACGTAAGCCGTCGGACCAAGCAGCACCAGCTGCGGGTCGAACAGCATCATGGTGGCGGTGCGGAATACCTGCATCGGATTGGCCAGAGCGAGCGCCACCGCGGTCTCCGGCGGCAGGTTTTCGCGGATCATCACCCCGAGCAGGATCAGATCGAGAAACAGTAACAGGGTCAGCCAGACCACAAACGCCGCCCCCTGCGCCACATCGGAGGAGCGCGCCAGGGTCGAGATCAGCATACCGATACCGAGAAAACACCAGGCCAGCGACATCAGCAGCGCAGTGTAGTAGATCAGCAGATCCCAGGGGATCTCTGCCCCCTTCACCATGCCCCAGGCGGTGGCCCCGAGCATCGCTAGAAACACCGGCAGAAACACCACGAAGAAGCGGCCGAAGACCCGCCCCCAAAACCAAGCGCTGAGGGTGATCGGCAGCGACAGCAGGTATTCGAAGATCCCCGCCTCCCGATCCCCCGCCACCGAACGCACCGTGGTGATCAGCACAAACACCGGCAGCATCGCCATCGACAGTTGGATGTAAGTGATCAGCAGCCGCGACAGGCCAGTGAAACCCATGATGCGCGACTCAGCCAGGCCAAAGGCGAAAAGAATCACTATCAGGCCACCAAAGACCATGGAGTAGACCATAAACCAGCGCGCACGCAGGGATTCAATGATATCGGTGTAGGCAGTGAGCCAGAGGTGTTTCATCAGGGTTTCTGCTCGGGAATGATGGTGGGTAATGTCGACTCCGCCCGCTGCGCCTTGCGTGCGGCATCACGCTGCGCCGCCTGCTGCTTGAAGCGCTCCAGCAGATGCACGCCGTGAATATTGAAGCGCTCCTCGACCTTGAGGATATGCTGCTTGGCCTGCTCGAAATCGAGCCCACCCTCGAGTGGCTCTGGCTGGGCGCCCAGGCCAAACTCCATCGGCGTGATCTTGCCTTTTACGTAGGTGGCGACGCGGGCGTCGATCCACTCGCCATTGCGGTGGTCGGTGACCCAGATCTCGGTGCGCGGATCATCTTTCCAGGGCTGCTCTTCGAGCCACAAGATGGCACAGCCAATGTCGTCAAAGGCGACCACTCGGGAGCGGGGTTTTTCCTCGGGGAAATAGCGAATCTGGGCCGAGAAGTTACGATCGCTCAGCACCATGCGGCAGCGCTCGCAGGCATCCCGATCCCACCTCACATCTTTTGGACCTGTGCCCGGATCGCCGGAGCAGGCGGCAAGCAGCAACACAAGGCCAACCGCCAGCCAGCAGGCAAGCTTATGCGGCATCCGCTTCAGCCTCATCCATCTGCATCCCCGCCAACAGCGCCGCATAGCGCGACAGCAGGCCGAGGAAACGCAACCGGTCGGGGCCAGCGATGACACCGCTCCAGCTCAGGCCGTCGGCCGAGCCGCGAAACCCCCACTCGCCGATCGCCTTGGCGAACGCCTCGGCCGGCTGTACCAGTCGCACCTGGACACGCAGCCGCGAGGAGAGCTCCACCAGATCGGCTACCTGGTCGTCCAGCACCACAAGGCCCTGGTCCATCTCAATCACCCGGTTGACCAGCGAGGCCACCTCATCAAGACGGTGGCTGGAGATCAGCATCGCCGCGTTCTGCTGCTTCTCCGCCAACAGCTGGAAGAAGATGTGGCGCGCTTCAGGATCGAGGTTGGCAGCCGGCTCGTCCATCACCAATAGTTCGCTCTCGCGACCCAGCGCGATGGCGATCAGCAGCTTCTGTTTCTGCCCGCCGGAGAGTTTGACGAAGGGCTGATGGCGGAACTTGTCGACATCAAAGCCGAGCTGGCCCGCCACCCCGATCATGCGCGCCGGGTCGCTCCCGCAGAGGCTAGCGGAGAAGCGAATCAACTGTCCCACTGGCATGCGCAGCGGCGGCGGCAACTGAGGCACGAAGCCCACCATGGAGAGCACTTCGCGGCGCTGCTTACGCGGCTCCATACCATCCACTGTAACCCGCCCCTCGCAGGTGTATTCGCCCAGCAGACAGCGGATCAGGGTGGTCTTGCCAGCACCGTTGGAACCCACCAGCGCGACCCGCTGGCCGCGCTCGATGGTCAGCTCTACGCCCTTCAGCACCTCATGGCGACGAAAACGTTTGACCAGATTAGAAAAGTGGATCATGCAATATGCGACCGCAACTATCAGGCCTGTTAACAGGCCCTAGAGAAATTTGTTTAACCCTTTGACTTCATAAGTCAACGAACTGGTGGGACAGACATCCACACACATGCCGCAGCGAGTGCAGTCTGCGCCCACATCCTGATTCACATCATAGGCCGCGCCACGGATGGTCAGATCCAACACGTGCGGGACCAGACAGACCTTACGGCAGTCACCCTCATAGTGACAGGCCTCGGCATTGTACTTGACCCGCACCGGCGACAACACACCCACCACACCGTAGGTAACGCCAATCGGGCAGACATAGCGGCACCAGGCACGGCGCGAGTAGAAAACCTCAAACAACAACAACGCCCCAACCCAGAGCAGCGCCACTCCCGGGCCATAGATTAGCGCCCTACTCAGGATACCGGTGGGGGAGATCGTCTCGAACACGGTATAGCCCGAGAGCAGCGCCAGCAGGGCAAAGATCAGATAGAAGACGGTGCGGGTACCGCGATGGAAGCTATGGTTCTTGATGATCTTCTTCTTCACCAACCAGAGGTGCAGATACTCCGCCCACTCGGAGAGCAGGTGGTAGGGGCAGACCCAAGAGCAGAAGGTGCGGCCACCGAGCAACAACCACAACACGAACACGGTGGTGGTGCCAATCACCAGATTCAGCACGATATGCTTGTATGCCAAACCCACCTGCAGTGCTGAGTTGAGATCCGCCATGTGAAAACCCACAAAGCGTGATGCGGTAAGCGCGCCTTCCAGCAGCTGCACGTCGAAATAGTAGGAGACGACAAACAGCAGATTGACCAGTATCAGGGTGATCCAGCGCCGCCGCTGCCATTTATTACAGCAGGTATTCCTGTGTTCATGGCGTACTGTCTCAATGTCGGCCTTGGAAAGATTGCCTTTCTTGCCCTGATAGATTTCCAGCAATTCGATCGGCTGCTCGCCCTTGGCGGGCCGACGGGGTTTGGCGCCAAATATCTGTGACAGGGAGTCTCTTATGTAGCGCATATCAACCTCCCAGCGTATCCGTAGTTTTATCCAGATCGATCACAATCGCAGCGGACTCGACCGGACAGATCATTTCACAGACACCGCAACCGACGCACCCCTCCTTGATCACGGGCTTCATCCTCGTCTCCCCATTGGGCAGTTCGAATGGCTCCAGCGCAATCGCATGCTTTGGCGGACATTCGTTGCCATGCTGTTCCGCTACCCGTGCGACCTTGCCGCTATCTCCAGAGGCTGCGGCCTGCTTCGCCTTTTCCGCACACTGGGTGATACGAATCTCGATAGGACACTGGCGCACACAGAGATCGCATAACTCCAGGTCGTAAGGGTGATCCGCCACCGGAATGGGATTCCAGCGGTCCACCTTGTCATAGCGTAAAAGCCCTTCATAGTCCGGCCCCCTGGCCTGACCTTTGAAGCCTTTACCCTGTACTGCAAGGCAGGCACCGGGACGGGCGAGACGAGCAAAGCCCATACGGGCATCGGCTGGGTAGTCGAGATGATGGGGCAGGGCACCGGTTGGACAGGCCAGTACGCACTGCAAACCATCGCAGGAGAAATCGCAGGCCTGCGCTCGGGCATCGATATAGGGAACACCGACACCAAACCCATCATTGAGGTCCGCTAGTTTGATTGCATTGACCGGGCAGACCTGCACACACTGGCCACACTTGATGCAGGAGGCAAAAAACTCCTGCTCATCATCAGGGGTTTTGATCGCACCGGGGGGGCGCAGCCGGATCGATGCCCCCTGCACCACGGGGATAATCCCAAGCAAGGATGCACCAACCACTCCCACAGTCAACGCAGTGGAACGCAGGAACTCCCGCCGGCTCTGCTCTTTCCGCCGTGGTGAAAGCGTTTTTTTGGCGTTGGGTTTTTTCGTCGTTTTGTCACTCATCAGAGACCCTGCCTCCAGAAATTTGAGCTGTGGCTACCTTCCCAGCGATTCTCTTAGCGCCTTTAGCGGATCAAAAGCTTCCTGACTTTTCACCTTGACGCCCTCAGTTGTTTCGCTGGTCACAGCAGACCCACTCTCCAGCCCCACCTCGGTAACAACTGTCTGAGCCAGTTGAGCAGTCATCATCGGCTTCTTGTCCCGAACCAGCATATTTGGGTGGGTAAACGGAGCAAGGCGCTCCAGAAAATCCATCACTTCCAATACCGGTGCGCCTTTGAAAAAACGGGCAGGCGGCACATCCATCCAGATTCTGTCGGCATAACTGTATAGCTCGTAGGGCTTATCACCCACGCCGTCACGATCCTGGTCGAAGCCTTCATAATCATCCCAGTAGTTTCCGAGCCAGTCGTTCCTATTTGCCGTTTTGCCCGCACCGGAAACTGCGACCTGAGTAATATTACCCTTAAAGCTATTGCCTTCCAGGGTATTCCCCGTCCAATCATTCAAGAACAGCATACCAATCCCACTATAGGCGATCAGATTATTCTTCAGCCGATTGGTCGTATCAGGATCATAGGGGGAAATATCCAGATAGATGCCGGTGGCGCAATAGAGAATCTGATTGCCAACGATATCCACGTCGGACGTCTCTTTAAAACCAATACCCATCCCAGTCGGGCCTTGAGCGTGGGCGATATAGTTATTCTTCACCTGTACGCCGTCGCTGTACATCAGGAAGATACCCACAGAATTATTTTCGTAATGGTTCTCAAGCACCTCATTGTATTTTGAATACATGAAGTGCAGAGAGTAACGGCCACCACGGGAATCGTTACGGGCAATCAGATTGTCCGCCGAGTACCAGACGACCATATCCCGGGAATTGCGAATAATATTGTCTGTAATCTTATTGTTGAAACTGTACCAGAGACGCACAGAATCGCCCCGCATGCCAAGATCGAAAGGCTTGGAGGAGATGCGGTTGCGCTGCACGAGGTTGTTCTCGGACTGCTGGAGGTCAATGCCGAACAGGGTGTTGTCGATGACATTATCCTTGATGACATTGAAGTTACCACGAACCTGGATGCCCGAATCGATATCGTTGTGGGACTCACCGGAGTTGGTCAGATGCAGATTTTTGAGGGTTGCACCATCGGTATCCAGGTAGATAACGGAGCCCTTACCGCCAGCATCGATGGTGACCTTCCCCTGACCATCGATGGTGATGGCACTCTCAATGGTCACCGGTCCGGCATAGGTGCCGGGCGGTGGAATCAGCGTACCGTTAGGATCGGCCGCATCGATCAGCGCCTGAAAGGAGGGGTAGGCTGCCTGGCCGCTGCCCAAAGGCAGCAGAAAGGCAAGACAGATCAGCGCATGTGACCAAAGCGATGGCTTCAATCACTCGACTCCTTAAACTGTTTCTTACGGATCAATGCCGCCACAATCAGCACTACCGAGGTCAACAGCATCAAAAAGAAGCCTGTGTAGGGATAGGAGTGGGTCGCAAACTGAGCCACTTTACCATCACCAAATACTGTCGGCATGAAGGGTTTGACCGAAAAGGCGCCCATATCATTCAGGGTGTGGCCATACCACCAGAGCCAGGCCGAGTAGTCGATAATGAAGAAAACAGGCAACGCCATAGGCACCAGCACTAGCAACCAATAGAAGAAGCCATTATTTTTCCGCGCGCCGACCACAACCACCACCATCGCACCGATCAGGCCGATGAATACCACATTGATAGCTAGTTCCAGGGTGGCGACCATCGGCACGATCTCTTCCTGGTTATTAAAGTAACGGCCCAAACTTTTCGCATAGTGCCAGGACATGACCTGGAACGAACTACCGTTCCAGGGCTCCAGCGTATCCGACTTGACCTGGTCAATGTCGTAGGACGTCCTGAGCTGTTCGATCAGGTGTGCCTTGCTGGCATGGACCTTGTTGGCCTTTGCCTTTTTCGCAGCAACCTCAGACGGAAGGATGACCTCCACTCCAGACTCCTCCAGTGAGTCTTTCAGGACACCGGTAATCCCACCTATCACGATTTCGGGCTCTGCGGATTCGCCGGACGCCTCCTGGTCAAGGGAGGTCACCAGCGCGGTGACAAATCCTTCATTCTGCAGATAAAAACCATCCTCACCATACAGTGTGAGGGACATCCAGATGGCGATGCCTGCAAAACCGGCACTCATTAACGCCATACGGATTTTCGGCTTGGTGCAGATGAATCCCAACAGCATAACGGCCATGAACACCATCAGAAACTGGCCGAAGCCACGCTCTACCGGACCACCCGCGGCAATCGGATACATGCCGACGTAGTGGTTGATGGTATCCATCTCATGCACGCAATCCAGCGCTTCATCTTCAGTGATTTCAGCTTTATCCTGCTTTTGACAGCCGTTGAAGACACCATTCATATGAAAATGGATCCGCACACCATCCGGGAAGGACTCAGGCGGATAGTTTGGCGCCGTGAGAGAGACCCACCAGATCGGACTGTAAAAGATGGCCGCAAGCAAACCTGCAGCGATCAGAGAGAGTATTGCGACTTGGAGCGTTTGCTTGTTTTGCATAATCACTGACATGTTATTGAGTCCCCTGGTGAGCCTTAAGGAGCCTCTGAACGAAGCTCCTTAACCGGCTCCCGGGGAAATATACGGGAAAGCCTGCACCGGATATTCCAGGCATCCGGTGCAGCTGTCATTGATTAATCGTAATCAGGATTCTGGTAATCTACGGAAGGAGCAAGATCCTTAGCAGGAACCTTCTGACGGGATACGTAATTGATAACCATCTTCATATCCATGTCAGAGAAACCTTTGATCTGTTTCACCATGTCAGGGTTTGCATTGCGACGTTTGCCGTCACGAATCCACTCGAACTGGCGCAGCATATAGGCGTAGTGCTGACCCTGGATCCTAGGATAGAATTTTTCGTTACTGCCTTCGCCATTGTCGCCGTGGCACTGGGTGCAGTTGTCGGCGTAGAGCTTCTTACCTTGCTCAAATTCCGGCGTACCCTCTGCCCAGGCGCCTTTGCCGTTGTCCGGATTCATCGGCAGCTTGGAGATATAGGTGGTGACGTCAGCAACCAGCTGTGCAGGCTTTATCTCACCTGCATGATAACCGGCCACCGCCAGGATCTGTTCGTCCAGAGCAAACGGGTACATGGTGGGATTGTCACGGTTCTTGGCACGGATATCGGTCAGCTGCTTTATCAGCACATTCCGGTGCTGTCCGGCCAGCTGGGGAAAGGTTCCGTCCTTCAGACCCCAGCCTTCCAGCAGATGGCAGGCAGAACAAACTTCATAGACCGCAATGCCACGCTCCCTGTCTGGCGTCAGGAGCATCGCCTCAGTCTTCTCCCCACCCGCTTTGTTCCAGTCTTTGACATCCGTCACCTGGGCATCGCCTTCTCCCGCAAAGCTGCTGCTGGAAACGGCCAACCCTAAAGCCAGTGATAGGGTCGTCAATGCAGATTTAATACTCATTACAAGTTTTCTCCTGTTCCCCGGTGCCGGGGCACAAATACTTTAACGCAGACCAGATCGAGTTCACCGACCTCTTACCTGACCGGAAATTCAACCTCTATTCCGGAGACGGATTCTTCCACGGGGAATATTAGCGCTCATTGATATACGTCAAACCCCGCTACGGAAATGAACCCCACAGCGGATCCAATCTCATTGCAAGATTATTTTGACTATTGAGTGGTGAGCCAATCGGCGATGGCACGCATCTCTGCCTCGGAGACCAAACCCATCACCCCTTTCATGGCAGCAGTCTGGCCATTATTACGAGCACCGGACTTGATATCTTTCATCTGGTTGAAGGCGTAGTCGGCATTCTGACCGGCCAGCTTGGGATACATGGGCATGATCGGGGTCTTGGCATCTTTGCCGTGGCAGGACCAACAGGTCTTGGTTTGAAAGAGCGCTGCACCGTCAGCAGCAACTGCATTGCCAAGCATGCCAAGAGAGAGAGTTGCAGCTACTGCGGCATAAGAGATCAACTTCAACATTAGTATTTCCTCTTTACTTCAGACAAAGTCACCCAAACTAGGCAACCATTTTTCATGGGGACGGAGTCTCTCACCGAGCAAAGCACCCCGCATTGAGCAACATCAAATAGAAGCCCCTCGGCAGATTATGGCTCATAGTAATGTATATATCCGAGTTCTGAACGGTTATCAGGAGAACCTCTGACCCAAAATACACCCACAATTTTTAACGAAATAACTACCCAGAAGCAGAAAAGGGGACCGTTAGGCCCCCTTTCCCATTCAGGTCAATTGCTTCTCAGCAACTATTTAGCCTTTTTCGGCTCGACCTTCTTTGCACCATGCTCCTCAAGGAAGGTCTTGGCACGCAACCCCAAGTCAGCGGTCTTGACCTGGTACTGCCAGTGCTGACCAGCCCAGAGAGTCGCGTTCTGGTAGTCACCCTTGGCGGCATAGCCCTCGGCCTTCTTCTTGGCTTCGTCAGCAAAACCGAGCTGATCAGTCGCATCCTCAACCAGCGCCACAACCTCCGGGAAGTCCTTGTAGTTATGGCTGGTGATGAAGCCCACCACGGAGTTGATCACAGCCTGGGTGTCGATGTTGGTTTTCACCTGCTTGTCGTAATCAGCCTTGGTGTACTTCTGACCTTCCTGGATCTTGCCTGCTTTGGCCACGTAGCCCTTAGGCTTGACCAGCAGATAACCCTGCATCTCCAGGTGGAGGGCGGAGCAGAACTCGGTGCAGTAGTAAGGATAGACACCGGCTTTGTCAGCCTTGAAGGTGGCAGATACGGTCTTACCAGGCTCAATAGAGAGATTGACGTTCTGGCTATACATGGCGAAACCATGGGTCTCGTCCTCAGCACGTTCCAGGTTGGTCAGATGGATAGAGACAGTCTCACCCTCTTCGACCTCAATGATCTCAGGCGTGATGTGAGAGCGAATCACCGTACCGTAGACATGAACCACACCGTCTTTGCGCACCACCTTCTCACGGCCAGCACGGGTCTTCCAGGGTGATTTCTTGTCGGAACGACTATCCCAACCGGACTTGTAGCGTACGGCCGGTTTCAGCTTGTCGGCCTTGATGGCAACCACATAGTGAGGTTCGCCAAGCGGCAGCGGCATGTCGTAGAGCAGCTGCATCTTGTCACCACTGATGTCGATCAGCTGATGGTTCTGCGGATGCAGGGGGCCAACAGGGTTGAAGCGATCGATGGCCAGTTTGTTAAGGGAGACCAGATACTTGCCGTCAGGAGAGACGGAATCGCCTTCCATGGAGACCAGGTGGCCGATGTTGTAATGGATATGGAGTTGATCCAGCACCTTGCCTTGGCAGTAGTCCCACTTGGTGACCATGGAGTCCACATAGATAGAGGTGTAGACCACGCACTTCTTGGAATCATACTGGTTATGCAACGGACCGAGGCCCACCTGCACCTGCGTGTGCAGGGTATCCTTCATGGAGATGATCGGGATGCCATAGGGATCTTTGCCTTCGAACTTCTTGTTCTTGATGGCATTCTGGATCTTCTCCCAGCTGTAGACCCAGGCATGACTATCCAGCTTACCGGCGATGATGATGTGCTTACCATCGGGGCTCACATCCACACCGTGCGGACTCTTGGGCTCGGGGATCAGATAGAGCAGGCCTTCTTTAACAGCCTGCTCGATGGTGATCTGATAGGAACCATTGACCTTATGGACCTTGCCGGCGGCAACCAACTCAGCAGCCTTTTTCCAGTTTGTCACATGTAGGAAGTCGGTATCCTTCTGCGAGCAACCTGCCTCGAAGGGAGGACGCCCTTTCTCGATACCACCCACATAACGCTCGGAGCAGAAGGAGTTGGTAAAGCCCCAACCTGCACTGGCCTTTTTACCCGCGTCGGAGAGATCCTGGCTATAGGGAGGCAGCTCGAAAGTAAAAGAGTCTTCAGGCTTGATGCGCCCCTCTTTCATGTCGAACTTCCAATAGGTCAGTGCGCCCCGATACTTATCATTGAACTCTTCCAACGGCACATAATCATGGCTGACAGGCGCTGCATACTGGGAAGCCTCCATCACATATTCCGTATTCGGGGTGACGAAGGCACCACCATGATCGGACTTCATGAAGGGGTTGACCACGATCTGCTTGGTTTCAAAGTCGTGCAGATCGATCACCGCGATGCGGGGATTTGCCTTGTCGTTGATAAACAGGTATTTACCGTTGTATTCACCCTCGGTCTCAGAGAAGGCCGGATGGTGGGTATCACCATAGGTAATCTGCTTGCCATTGATCTTACCCTGAGCCAGGATGGCTTTGGACTCGTCATCGAAGCCGTAACCCTGCCAAGGCTCCGGTGTAAACACACCGATGTATTTTAGGATACGCATCGACGGGATGCCGTAGACGATCACATGACCACTCTGACCGCCTGAACTGAAGGCCAGATACTCGTCACGACCGCCAGTTGGTGTATAGGTCTTAGCGGCGGCCAACAAGTCTTTCTGCGTTAGGCCACGCTCCTTCATCACATCTTCGAGCGAGGCCTGGGCCCAGACACTCGTCGATAACCCCAAACCGAGGCCAACCCCGGTCAATACCGAACATATTCGCTTAGTGGCAGCTTTCATGGTTCCTCCGAACGGATTGATACAGCCTGCGTTCTATCGATCAATGACAAAATGCAACGGGGCAATCCTCCTCCCGTTGGGTCATTTGACTCCTTGATTTGTGTCAAATGACACACTTTTTCAAATCACCGTCTTATTCTAGACAGGAATCTAAAAGAGTGAAGGCGGAAACCCGACATATCTCTATCAATTAAGTGATAAGTATTAGACACACGCCTCCTTGAACCGGGAGAGGTTCATCTGCAATAAGGCGTTTTGACTTATCCGTTCAGGGCAGGATCAAGGCCAACTCTTTGACCAGATCTTTGGGAGTGATACCGTGGGCAAACTTGGTGATAAAGCGACCATCCGGCCCCATCAGATAGAGGCTGGCGGAGTGATCCATGAGATAGAGTTCCGGACTGGGCGCATCTTCTGTCACCTTCTCGTACTTGACCTTGAACTCTTGCGCAACACGCTCGATCATCTCCTTGGAACCTGTCAGCCCTACCAGACGTGGATTGAAATACTCCACATAGTTTCGCATCACCTTTACTGTGTCCCGCTCTGGGTCGATGGTGATGAAGTAGGGTTTTATCCCATCTGCCCGATCACCGAGCATATCCAGCGCCAAGGAGAGCACCTGCAACGAGGTGGGACAGACATCCGGACAGTAGGTGTATCCAAAGTAGAGCAGTGAATAACTACCCAGAAAATCCTCTTGGGTGAAGAGTCTCCCCAAATGGTCGGTCAGGATGAAACGACCGCCGATATGGACAGCGGCTGGCGCCTCTTCAGATTTGGCAACATCCCGCGCCCGGGCCGCCTCGGCAACATCCGCATTCAGGCAGCGCTTAATGGTGTCGGTATTGTGATCCATCATCCTGACATAGAGATCCGGCCCTGGCTCAAGGTGGATTCCCAGGCTGTCCAGCTGGCCCACATTGATCGTCTGCCCCTCAGTCAGCAGCGCAAGATGTTCAGCCTGCATACCCGCTTCAGTCAGCAGACACACCGCCTCACCATCCGCGATGCGCTGACGCATTTTAAGCAGGGCATGAGCATCGGTGTTATGCCGAGGAGAGGCCGCAACATGCTCCAGCACCGTCAGCGCATAAGCTTGCTCAAAATACTGCAAAGTATCGTAGTATTGCAGCCCAAGCCCGGCCTTCAGGCCGCGATAACCATATTCATACTCCCGGTCAATGCGGGCCAGCTCCTTCTGCAGCTTGCGTCGGTTTTTGGCGTAGATATGGCTTCGTTTCGGGTCGGCCTCACTGAGCAAGCGGGCAAACTCTTCAACCAGGAGGATCGCATTGCGATCATCGAGCCAGAAAAAGGGATCACGCTGGCTGTGGTCTGCCCGCATGGGCAGAATCTTCAACACATCACTCGACAACAGCTCGATTACCCGCACATCAGATGGCAACGCCTGAATCGTCTTCGCCAATGATGCCTCGAGCTCCGGCCCTACCCAGACCAGGATGTCGGCCTGGCGCAGCCGCTCAGCCTGCGCCTTCGACAGCTCAAATCCATAGGGGGACTGCTCCCCCGAGATGAGCAACTCCGGCGAGTCCGCACCATTCATCAGAGCAGCCAGCAGGGAGTGGATCGGTTTGATTGTGGCGATGACTCGGAAACTACTCTCCGACAGCGCGGCAGCGCTGTTGAACAGCAGACAGAACGCCATTAGCAACTGCGGCAAAAAACTCGGACGAAAACCCATGGACCTCACCTACGCTCGCTGGAGGGGTACTCCCGCTCCAGGGAGTCGATTGCACTGCCAACCTGATCGGCCAAAGTGCCGGCAGAGGGGCAATTCTCCCCCCGCTCAATAAGCTCCATGAACGATTTATTGGCGGTTACATCAAACAGCTCACCCAGCTGCCGCAGCTTCGGCAAGCGCAACACCAACGCCCGCTTCATCCGTTGTGTCTGCTCAAGATAGCCACACTGCAGCGCGATACCATTCAGTCGACCCAACTCACGAATAACCTCCAACTTGGCATCAGAAATCGCATGCGCCTGAAGCATCCCCTGCAGGAACAGGGCACCAAACAGTAAAGATTTTCTCAACTTCATGAATAAAGACTCCATCAACCGGACTGCATTCTAATCATCAGGCGGGCATTGTAACTGTTTCAAATCAAGTCTTCCGGGAAGACCACCTACCCCACGCAAACAGATCCCGGTTGACTGAAATCAAAGGCGTGAGAGAATCCCGTTGATTTAATCTCAGCGGTCCAGCCCGCATGCAGGCACCCGGGGAAGGATAAATGGTAGATCCCCCCAACGGCCCCCCGGCATTCCCATCAGGCACAACACCCATCCATGTTCGACAGGCAATCCCTTCGCGATCGCATTCACACGGCAGTCTCGCGGACACTGGCCGCCCACCCGCCTGCCGCCGGGCAATTCTACTCGATCACCCTGGCACTGCCCGAAATCCACTTCCGCGGACTGCCGCAGTTACGCGACTGCCGATCCTACTGGTACTGGCGACAACCCGAGAAAGAGGAGTACCTGTTCGGCGCCGGCGAGGCGCTGCGCATAGACGCCAGTGGCAGTACCCCGATCCAGCAGCTGGCTGGGGCATTGCAGCGGCTGCAGGCCCGCTGGCGCTGTCTCGACCCCGACCATACCGCCATCCCCCCGGCCGCTTTCAGCGGATTTGCCTTTGTGCCGCAAAGGCCAATGATATCCTCCTGGAAGGGGCTACCGAATGCCGCCATCTTTCTGCCGGAAATCCTGATCCAGCAGCGCAACAATCGCTGCAGCCTCTGCTTCAGTCACGACATTGCCGGCGAGAGCCGAACCAAGCTGCTCATTGAGCGCTGGCTGGCACTGTTCGATCAGCTGCTGCAGGCGCTCGACCGGAAATCCGGCCCGCCGGGACAGCGGACGCGCCTCACCCGCACCCGTCAGCAACCCGACCCGCAGACATGGCACGCACTGGTGCAGCAGGCCAAAGAGTCGATCCGCAACAGCGATCTGGAAAAGGTGGTGCTAACCCGCCAAATCCGGATCGAAGCGCAACGCCGGCTCGATCCCGGCCGCCTGATGGCGACCCTCGACTGCCTCTACCCCAGCAGCCGGCACCTGGCATTCCGCATCGGCGAACACAGCTTCGTCGCCGCCACCCCTGAGCGCCTGCTGGCCTGTCAAGGATCGCAGATCAGCTGTGATGCCATCGGCGGTACCAGCCGCCGCTCAGCCGACGAGCGTGAAGACAAGATACTCGGCGAATCCTTACTAAATAACCCCAAGGCGTTGCACGAACACGCCCTGGTGGTCGACACCATCCAGCATGCCCTGACCCCCATCTGCAGTCAGTTTGAACCGAGCAGCGGCCCACAGCTGTTGCCACTACGGGGACTACAGCACCTGCATACCGAGATCCAGGGCCGCCTCAAACCAGACACCAGTCTGCTACAAGCGGCCGCCCGACTGCACCCCACCGGCGCAGTCAACGGCGTCCCCACAGCAGTTGCCAGCCAGTGGCTGGCACAGCACGAGGCGCTCGAACGCGGCTGGTACACCGGCGCTGCCGGCTGGATCAATGCCAAGGGCGACGGCGAACTGGCGGTACTGCTGCGCTGCGCCCTGCTCGACGGCAGCCAGGCGCACCTCTACGCCGGTGCCGGCATCACCGCCGGCTCAGATCCAGACGCGGAGTTCGACGAAACTGAGCTAAAATTGGCCGCCATGCTAGAAGCCCTGGAAAACGCCTGATGCACGACACCGCCCTGCTCAATCTGCAGTGGGCCGATGCCCTGGTCGACGGCCTGATCGCCACCGGGGTCAGTCGTGCAGTGTTCTCTCCCGGCTCCCGCTCCACGCCGCTGATCCTAGCCCTGGAACGGCGCACCGAGATGCGCTGCTGGCACCACCCCGATGAGCGCAGCGCCAGCTTCTTCGCCCTCGGCCTGGCCCGCCATAATCATCAACCGGTGGCGCTGATCGCCACCTCCGGCAGCGCCCCGGCCCACTGGTACCCGGCGGTGATCGAGGCCAACCGCGCCGCCATCCCACTTTTGCTGCTGAGCGCCGACCGCCCACCGGAGCTACACGACTGCGGCGCCAACCAGACCGTCGACCAGAGCCACCTATTCGGCAGCCAGGTGCGTGCCTTCCACGACTCAGGCCCGGCCCAGAGAGGAGCAGAGGCACTGCACTTCATCCGCAGCCTGGCGATCAAGGCAAGCCAGCAGAGCCGCTGGCCAAATCCCGGGCCGGTGCACCTCAACCTGCCGTTTCGTGAGCCGCTGGTGCCCCGGCAGATACCCGCACCATCCCCCCCCGGCGAGGCGCAGCCCTGGTCACCGCCACGACTGCTGCCCGATCCGCAACAGATCAATCGAATCAGTACGCACATCTCCGGCAAGCCGGGTCTGATCCTCTGCGGCCCCGACCACCAGGAGAGAGCCGGCTTCCCTGAAGCAGTGACAACCCTGGCCACCCGCCTCGACTGCCCGATCCTCGCCGATCCACTCAGCCAGCTGCGCTTCGGCGAGCACGATCGTTCCCGGGTCTGCTGCCACTACGACGCCTTCCTGCGCCGAAACAGCTTCAGCCGCAGCCACCAACCCCAATGGCTGCTGCGCTTTGCTGCCGCCCCGGTCTCCAAAACCCTGCTCGACTATCTGGCGCAGACCAAACCTGTCACCCTGCTCTGCTCCCCTCGTGGCGACTGGCCCGATCCGCTGCACCAGAGCCGCGAGATGATTCGCGCCGACGCCACAGCACTCTGCGAGGCGCTCAGCCAGACAAGCCTCACGCCGGCCCCGGCCGATTGGCTCGAAACCTTCGTGCATGCTGAGCAACAAGCGGCCGCCTGCCGCCTCCCGGCCGAGGAGATCCCCTTCGAAGATCAGCTGATCCAACAGCTGATCGATTGGCTGCCGGCAGGTTCGACTCTGTTCAGCAGCAACTCCCTGCCGATCCGCCAGCTCGACAGTTTCAGCGGCAGTGGCTCAAAGAGGCTGCGCATCTTCGCCAACCGGGGCGCCAGTGGCATCGACGGCAACGTCTCCACCCTGCTCGGCCTGATGGCTGCCAGCGAGACGCCAGTGGTCGGTCTGCTGGGGGATCTGGCGCTGTTCCACGACATGAACGGCCTGCTCACGGCCAGAGATCTGCAGGGTGTGATCATCCTGTTCAACAACGGTGGCGGCGCCATCTTCGGCCAGCTGCCCCAAGCGGGACTGAAGCAGTTCGAAGCCCATTGGCTGATGCCCACCGGACTCGACTTTTCACACAGCGCCAGACTTTATGGACTGAACTTCCAGCGAGTGACCCGGCAGACCGAGTTCAGACCAGCACTCGAGCAGGCCATACAGGCAAACGGTGTCAGCCTGATCGAGGTGGTGCTGAACCGGAGCCTGAGTCTGCAGCGCCAGCACGACTATTGGCAGACCGTCGCCCGCGACTGATCGACCGGAGACCGCCCAATCATGCTCTTCAGCTTTCGTAACCTCCGTATCCTACTGCTGCTCGGTCTGCTGCTGTTTGTCGCCCTCTATACCCACCATCAGGCCTTCGACTCGACATCCTGGTTCGAGCCTCTGGATGTGGTGATATTCCCCATCAATGCGGATGGTAATGCCGACACCGCGGCCTATATCCAGCGCCTAAAAGATGCAGACTTCGCCGCCATCGACCGGTTCATCCAACAACAATCGAAGCGCTATGAGGTGTTTATCGCTCCCCCCACCCGTACCCGTCTGGGAACGCAGATCGACACCCCACCTCCCGCAGTACCGGCCATCGACGCCAGCCTGCTGGAGAGGCTCACCTGGAGCCTCCAGCTACGCTACTGGGCCTGGAAAAACACCCCGGATGAGGACTCCAACCAGCATCGCGTGAGGATCTTCGTGCTCTATCAGCAGGGACGGGAGGGCGCCGCCCTGGCCCACTCACTGGGTCTGCAGAAGGGGCTGCTAGGCGTGGTGCACGCCTACGCCATCGACAAACAGACGCAGAAGAACAACCTCGTGATCGCCCATGAGCTACTGCATACGGTGGGCGCGAGCGACAAATATGGCGCCGATGGCATGCCGCTCTTCCCCACCGGCTACGCCCGGCCCGACAAACAACCCCTTCACCCGCAAAGCCGCTGTGAGATAATGGCGGGTCGGCTCGCCGTCTCTGCCAGCGAAGCACAGATGCCGGCCAGCCTGCGCCACTGTGTGATCGGCCCACAGAGCGCCGCCGAGATCGGCTGGGTGCTGGAAGAGTAAACAGAATATAGGACGGCCCGTGGCCGCCGCGAGTCATCAATTGAAATCAAGGATGATGTCGGGCGCAGCCCGACCTATACAGTGTCATGTTTAATTACCGGATTAGAATTGGTAACAGATTCCAATTATGAACAAGCCTATCCAGTGGCAGAGCCCTGCCGACATCGAATTTAAAGATATCCTCTACCACCAGGCCGAGGGCATTGCCAAGATCACCATCAACCGCCCTGAAGTGCGCAATGCGTTTCGGCCAGAGACTGTGGAGGAGCTGAGCCAGGCGTTCCGCCGCGCCCATCTCGACCCGCAGATCGGCGTCATCATCCTCACCGGCGCCGGCGATCTCGCCTTCTGCTCCGGCGGCGATCAAAAGATTCGCGGCGACGGCGGCTACCGGGACCATAACGGCGTGGAGCAGCTCAACGTGCTGGAGCTGCAGCGCCAGATCCGCACCCTACCCAAGCCAGTGATAGCGATGGTGGCGGGCTACGCTATCGGCGGCGGCCACGTACTACACCTGATCTGTGACCTCAGTATCGTCGCCGACAACGCCCGCTTCGGCCAGACCGGCCCCCGTGTCGGCAGCTTCGACGGCGGCCTAGGCGCCGGCATCCTGGCGCGCACCGTGGGCCTCAAAAAAGCCAAGGAGATCTGGTTCCTCTGCCGCCAGTACGACGCGCAACAGGCACTGCAGATGGGGCTGGTGAATACCGTGGTGCCGCTAGCTGAGCTGGAGGCGGAAACGGTGCAGTGGTGCCGCGAGATGCTACAGCTCTCTCCCACCGCGCTGCGCGTGCTGAAGGCGTCATTCAACGCCGATACCGATGGCTTGTCCGGCATTCAGGAGCTGGCGGGCAACGCCACCGCCCTCTTCTACCTCACCGAAGAGGCCCAGGAGGGGCGTGACGCCTTCGTCGAGAAGCGTCCGGCGGACTTCAACAAATTTCCGCGTCGCCCATGAAGCGCTGGCTGCTCGCGATTCGCCCCAAGACACTGGGGATCTCGCTGGTGCCAGTGCTGGTGGGCAGCGGCCTCGCCTGGGCGGAGACGGCGCAGCTCCACTGGCCGACCGCCCTGGCGGCCCTAGCCGGCGCGCTGCTGATCCAGATAGGCACCAACCTGCACAACGATGCCGCCGACTTCGAGCGTGGCGCCGACACCGCCGAGCGCATCGGCCCGGCCCGCGCTACCGCCCAGGGCTGGTTCAGCGCCGCCGAGGTGAAACGGGCTGCCTATTTCGCCTTCGGTCTGGCGTTTCTAATCGGCCTCTATCTCGCTTGGCACGGCGGCTGGCCGATCGTGCTGTTGGGGCTCGCCTCGCTGGCGGCAGGTTACGCCTACACCGGCGGCCCCAGGCCGATCGCCTACAGCGCCTCCGGCGAGCTGTTTGTGTTCCTCTTCTTTGGCCTGGCGGCAGTACTCGGCAGCTACTATCTGCAGACAATGAGTCTGTCGTTCAACGCCTTCGCCGCCGCAGTGGCGGTGGGCCTGCTCGCCGCTGCGGTGCTGTTGGTCAACAACTATCGAGACCTGGAGACCGATGAACGGGCCGACAAGCTGACCCTGGCGCACTATCTGGGCCGCGCGCACGCTCGACAACTCTACGCCCTCCTTCTGCTGCTGCCCTTCCTGCTGCCACTGCTGGCGCCACAGATCAGCCCCGGCGGCTGGCTGGTGTTGATTGCCCTGCCGCTAGCGCTGCGGCTGCTCTATCGTTTCATCAGCGAACCCCCCGGCCCGGCCTTCAATCAAATCCTGGCACAGACCGCCCAACTGCAGCTCGCCTACGGATTGTTGTTGAGCGGCGGCCTGCTGCTTTGAGATGCAAATCAAGCATGCGCGCCTGATCCCCTACCGGTTGCCGCTGCAACGGCCCTGGCGCACTAGCCGGGGCACACTGAAAGAGAAGCAAGGCTGGCTGGTCGCCTTGGAGACAGAGGCAGGGCTGCGTGGCTGTGGCGACTGCGCCCCCCTGCCGGTTGCGGGCACAGAAAACAGGGAACAGGCCGAGCATTGGCTCTCTCAACAGGTGCCGGCCCTGACGGGAGACTCACCAAGAGAGCGGCTTGCCGCACTACCAATAGGGGGCGACTGCCCTGCCGCCCGATGTGCACTGGAGAGCGCGCTGCTCGACCTCATCAGTCAAGCTGAAGGCGTAAGCCTTCGCCACTGGCTCGATCCCCAGGCGGCGGAATCGGTGCCGGTGAATGCCAACATCGGCGCGCTAGATGGGCAAGTCGGCGAACGTAGCGAACGGGCCCTGGCGCAGGGGTTCGATATCCTCAAACTCAAGCTCGGACTAGATCGCGTTAGACAGGAGCTGGCCCGACTGGAGCAGTTAGCGGCAAGCCTGCCACCATCCACCCGGCTGCGGCTGGATGCCAACGGCGCCTGGGATTTTGCCCAGGCGAGCGCCTTCCTGCAAGGCATCGAAGGGCTGCCGGTAGAATCGATCGAGGAGCCTTTAAGCACTCCAGAGACCGCCAGCCTGACAGCACTTCAGGCACAGACCCACTACCCTCTAGCGATCGATGAATCCCTGCCCCGCTTCGAGCTGGAGAGGCTGTTGCAGCACCCGCCAGTGCGGCGCCTGATCATCAAGCCGATGGTTCAGGGCGGGCTGCTGCCATCGCTCAGACTGGCCCGGCGAGCCGCCGAGTCCGGCATGGAGGCGCTGGTCACCAGCTGCCTCGAGAGTGCAGTGGGAATTCAGGCCGCCGCTCAGCTCGCCGCGGCAATCGGCGGCGCAGAGCAACCATTGGCCCACGGTCTGGCCACCAGCGACTGGCTGGCCCGGGATCTGGCCCAACCACCGCAAATCATTGCGGGCCAGCTGCTGTTAAACGAGGCTATCGGACTTGGCCTAAGGGGCCTGAACAACCTGGAGTCACCGCAACGATGAGCAGTAGATTCGACTACCACTTCAGAGTCCAATTACACGATATCGACGCCGCCGGGGTGGTGTTTTTTTCCCATACCCTGCGCCACGCCCACGATGCCTATGAGGCCTTCATGGCGGAAATGGGCTTCAGCCTGCATGATCTGATCGAAGCCAAACAGGGTCTGCCCCTGGTCCACAGCGAAGCTGACTATCTACGCCCCATGCGCCATGGTGATGCAGTCAAAATCCGGTTACAGGTGGAACGGCTGGGCGATAGCTCATTCACCATCGCCTATCAATTTTTTGATTCACAAGGGGACAAGCTGGCGCGGGTGAGAACCACCCACGTCATGCTGGACCTCAGCAATGGCAGCTCAATGCCACTTTCTGAGGAGCTGAGAAAGAGCCTAGCCGCCTATCTGGAGTAACGGCTAATGGAGCGGGCATCGCCGTGATCAGTCAGCAGTTGCCACACTGATCACGGCGATGCCCGCTCCATTGCACTCCGTCTTTTACGGCTCGCCTCCGCCGGCGCCCATCCGTGTGCGCAGCTGCGATCGTTGGCCGATTTAGCAGCCTCGAACTGAAGGCATCAAGACAGTGAGATGATCAGCGGCGTCTGCCGCCACGTCCTCTTCTTGGCCGGTCGGGCCCGACACGGATCATGCTACCGTTGAATTCACTGCCGTCGAGCGCTGCAATAGCGGCGCGGGCTTCGTGTCCTTCCATATCGATGACGGCAAAGCCTTTGCAATCACCGGAGAAGAGATCTTTTACCAGTTTGAGAGAACGGACCACGCCGTATTCCGAAAAGAGTGCTGTCAGACTCTCTTCTGTGGTCGATCTAGGGAGACCACGAACCGAAAGGGTAATCAATGCTTTGGACCTGCTGCGTAATTCGTCGACAAATAAGTCTGTGCATCCCTGCACCTATCTAATCCGCTGCGACAACGGTTCGGAAAACCGTCCCATAAAGAAACGGGACAGCGGATTGAAACAAAACTTACAGCGGAACTACGTTATCAGCCTGGGGGCCTTTCTTGCCATCGACTTCAGTAAACTCGACCTTTTGGCCATCTTCAAGAGAAACATGGCCTTCACCAACAATCGCGCGAAAATGAACAAACAGGTCTTTGCCACCCTCGCGTTCGATAAAACCATAACCCTTTCCGCTGTCGAACCATTTGACGGTTCCGGTTTGTCTTTCTGACATCTGTAAATACCTCAATGAATTGCAAATATGTTCGTCTCAATGAACGAACCACCACCACGAATCTTGGCAGGCACTATGAAGCTCGATTCGAATGTATCTGTGAGGAAACAGCGAATGTTAGGCGTTATAGGTAGGACTAAGATCATGAAGACGCAAAAGATATATCGCCTTAGGCTGAAATGCAAACTAAACCCGTCCATTACGCGAGATTGGCCACCTTCAGCACGCTGCCGCATGCGTCGCCGGTCTCGACGTTGATCGTGAATACCCGCTCCAGCCCTTGAGCCCTGGTCATCGCAGCAATGGGGAGCATACCACAGTCTTTGCTGTGCAAACCGTCCGCTTCTGGCCGGTGGCGGCAGCTCAGTGTGCCTGAATCGGGTTTGGCAGATACAATCTGGCGTTTTTTGTCAGGCGATGTTTTTCAAACCAACCTCTGTTCATCTCCAGGGCGTAGATGGCCGGCCCGGCTGAAGCGTAGGTTGTCAGCCCACTATCGGGGGGCATGGTGTGGGTATTGAGCAGACGACCCTCGCTGTCGAAGAAGCCCACATCGAGGGGCATGGACATGTTCAGCATCCAGATCTTCACGATCTTCTCATGGGGAAACACCATCAGCAGGCCCTGATCCATCGCAAGTTTTTCTCGCCCAATCAGGCCAGTCGCTCGCGATTCCAAATCCGCCGCCAACTCCACCTCAGCACGGACATCATCGATATAGATGGTTGTCCGTTCTGTGTGGTCGCAGGCCGATAGAAGGGTGGCGAACAGCAGCGCGGGGAGCACTCCGACTTTTGTCTGCTCGGCAAGGCGCATTCGAGTCGTTCAATCAATCCGAGATCACAGATTCACTTTGATGCCGGCTCAGGCAACCCCAGTTTGGCCCGATACTCACTCAATAACTCCTCTGCGTGGCGGATCTGCTCCAGCGGCATGGCCGCGGCGGCCGTATCTCTGAAACGCTCGGCATATCTGTCTCCCGCCTGCATACCCAGGGCAAACCAGGCATAGGCCATCGGGTAGTTCGTCTCCGTCCCCAGACCATAGAGATACATGCTGCCAAGCTTGCTGTAGGCACGGGTATCACCAGCCTGCGAGGCGGCCTGAAACTCCTTGAAAGCGGTTGCTCTGTCGCCTTTCCGGTTGGCCTCTTCCCCCTCTTCAAAACCGGCCTGGAGAGCGAAAGAAAAAAACAACAGGAAACAACTGGTGAGAATGGTGCGAAAAGAGATCATGCGTTGGGTCCTGATCAGCCAAAAGATGCCGGGGATGTTACAACAAAATCGTCCGATGGATGAGCCGCCAACGCTCCAGCTGCTATAAACCCGATATACGCAATAATCGAGGAGTTTCCCCATGACCAACCGAGCTTCCGGCCCTGAGACCAACCAAGTCCCAAATTTTCCCAGCCCCACCGCGCAGCAGCCACGGCAGAGTCTGAGCATGCACGATGGCGTTGAGGTCTGGCATGATTGCTGTTCCTGCGAGGCGGAGCCCTATTGGCTCAATCTGATGGAGCACGCTGACGAGGCACCGAGCAAAGAGCGCTAGCCCCCTGCGGGCTCTACCCCTCTGGCTTAAGTCTTCTCCTGGGCCACCGCACCCGCCAGATCGCTGGTCGCCGTCTCCACCGAGCCGGCATGCGGATCGTCGAAACATGCCTGATCCAGCGCTCCCTCACCCTTAGCAATGATACAGGAGACAGCGCAGTCACCGGTGACGTTGCAGGCGGTGCGCATCATGTCGAGCAGGCGGTCGACGCCGATGATCAGCGCGATCCCCTCCACCGGCAGGCCGACCTGGTTGAGCACCATGGTCAGCATCACCAACCCGACACCGGGCACCGCGGCGGTGCCGATCGAGGCCAGAGTCGCAGTCAGAACCACCATCAGGTACTCGGTGACGCCGAGATCTACGCCGTAGACGTTGGCGATGAAGACGGTCGCCACCCCCTGCATCATGGCGGTGCCGTCCATATTGAGGGTGGCACCGAGCGGCACGGTAAAGGAGGCGACCGAGTTATCCACCCCCATCTTCGCCTCCACGGTACGCATGGTGATCGGGATGGTGGCGCCGGAGCTGGCGGTGGAGAAAGCAAAGGTAGCTGGATCGCGCATCTTGTGCAGGAAGCGCAGCGGGTTGAGCCCGGCCAGCAGCTTCAGCAACAGCGGGTAGGTGACGAAGGCATGCAGCCCGAGCGCCACCGTCAGGGTCAGGAAATAGGCCAGCAGCGGCACGATCAGATCGAGCCCCTGAGTGGCAAAGGTGCGTGCGATCAGCGCAAACACGCCGTAAGGAGCGAGACGCATGATGATCTCCACCATGTGCATGATCACCGCATCCAGGTCGTTGAACAGGTTGAGCACGTGCCGACCGCGTTCACCGGCGAGGGTGATGGCAATGCCGAACAACAGCGAGAAGACGATGATCTGCAACATGTTGCCCTCGGAGAGGGCCGCCACCGGATTGGTCGGCACCATGCTGATGAAGACCTGGGAGATCGGCGGCGCCTCCTTGCCCTGGAAACTCACATCGGCAACCCCCGCCTCGAAGCCCTGGCCCGGCCCGACCACCGTCGCCAGAATCAGGGCGATGCTGATCGCCACCGCGGTGGTAAAAAGATAGAGCAGGATTGCCTTGACGCTCATCCGCCCCAGCGCCGACAGGTTGCCAAGCGAGGTGACCCCGCCCACTAGGGAGACAAACACCAACGGCACCACCAGCATCTTTAACGAAGCGACGAAGATCGCACCGACCACATAGAGCAGACCGTCGGTCAGATAATCCTTGAGCAGGCCTTCAGCACCGAACAGCAGGTTGAGTAGTATGCCCAGCAGGGCGCCGCTGGCCATTGCGATCATGATTCGGCGGGTCAGGCCGTGGAGTTTCTGGTGACTCATACTGTGTTGGGGTTCCGGTTGTCTGTTGGGCTGCGGAACGTTAACAGATGGTTTGAAATGTGTACAAAGAGTTTATTGCGGGTGACAAAGTGGCTAGCAGAGCTGCGCGGAACCGGATTCAAGAAATGGAGGCATCTACTCAAATCAGTTAACAAGTCACAGAGGTCACTCAACGGTTGCGCAAATAAAACCATGGCGAAACAGGTCGAACCACGACGAGTCAAATCTGAGGAAACTCTTGGAGGCCAGCACCTCGCTATTCAGATAGGGCCCCGTCGGTGAATATCATAGAGGCCAGGAGCACAGACTCCATCAACAGGCCGGATGTAAGACTGCAATCGATTCTCTTCGCCAACACGTTTCACTTGGCAAACGGGCGGTGTCCATATAAGTGTTTCCTTAACAAGACAGCAGTGAGCAGACTAATGTGAAAACAGAGCGGGCGGAGCAATGCGGAAAAGGCCACCTGGGCCGAAAATGAAAGAAGCTGCAGCCCGCCGGCTTTCCCGGCAGACTGCAGCCTCAGCTTGAGCGATCAACTCAGGGGGCCAGCAAACTCAGTTGAGTAGATTATGAACCCCCCAAAAGAGCAGCTTCCCGGTCAAGATCACTCCCAGCAATGCGAACATCACCATGGAAGTGATCACGTAGCTGCTGATATCCCGCTCATCATTGCGCGTTCTAATCATAGGCATCACCTCTTTAACACTAGGCTAGTTTCGACAACAAACCGGTCTGATATCCGCACCCGAAAGAGTCAAGCTCTCATGGTGGCTCTCAGATGCATATTAGCTGTTGTTGATGCGCGATAGCGGCAGGATCAGTGCGGGATTAAGGCATTTTTGAGGGTTCAGGATTTAGATTAACGGGACGAGGGCAACTCAGGAAATTCATGCATCCAGCGGGGATTCCTATTCCGTTGTCAGCGACACCAGAGTCACCGGCTTGCCACGCTTGTGCTGACGCGGCCAGACCCCATAACGACCAGCCTGCAGTGGCCCCAGACGCCGGCGGTTAATGATCGACACCGCCGCTGCCGAGAGCCGTAGCACAGGCAACCGGCGACGGCTCCCATCCACCACCAGAGGCTGCGACCAATCAATCCGGACAGCGATCCAGGCCGGCGTGTTGCGGTTCGGCAGGGTAAAGTTAGCATAGTCCCAGAGCAGCAGTTCCTGCAGCAGCGGATCACCATCCAGCCAGGGCTCGAGAAAACCGACCAGACGCCCGAACAGTCGCTCAGGTTGCATCTTTTCCCGTGCAATGCTCTCCCCCAACTGTTCCATCAGCGTATCGAAAAAGCGCACCAGCTCATTGTTGAAGTGATGCGGTACCAGCCGCATCAGGGTCGCAACCAGATAGCCACTGTTCCAGAGCCGCTCCAGCAGGGCCGCATAACGTTTAAAGCGGGCAAACGCTTGGAAGCTAAGCAGTGGATGGGCCAGCACCTCGTAGGGTGGCTGCGGATCCCAACGATAGCCCAGCATCTGTGCCTGATCGTGCAGCGGCGTTCCGGGCAGCAGCTTCAGGCTGCCGAGCTGCAGATGCTCGGGAAACAGCCGGAACACCCGGTTGAGTGAGTCAGCGCAGTGTGCCGCATCCTCCCCCGGCAGCCCGACGATCAGATCGAGGTGGACCGGATGGCGCTTCATCGCCACCAGTTTACGGATATTATCCAGCGCCTTGGACACCTCCATCTGCCGTTCGATGGCATTGAGCACCGGTTCATTGAGGGTCTGCAGGCCGATCTCAAACTGAAAACGGCCCGGCTCAGCGTGGCGGAAGATCACCATCGCCTCCGCAGAGATACGATCCGGGTTGAGCTCCAGATGGAAACGCAGATCACCCTCCGCTTCGGCAAAACGTTGTAGCAGACGCAGAGTGCGCTGTTTGCCGAGATGAAAACTGCGATCGAGCAGCTTGATGGTCTTGCCTTTTAATCGGGAGAGGACCGCCAGTTCCTGTTCCACCCGTTCGATGGGGAAGGCACGCAGACGGTCAGTGGCGCTGGTGCAGAAGGTGCATTTATAAGGGCAACCGCGGGAGGTCTCCCAGTAGATCAGCGGTTTCCCCGCATCAAAGCTGCCCAGCAAGATGGTGGAGGGGATCTGTTCCACCGGTAACAACCGGATCGGATTACGGTGGATCTGGTCCTGATCCCACCAGATCAGGCCGGAGATGGTTGACAACTCCCCTACCCCAGCAAACTGCCAGCGCAACAGATCGCGAAATGCCGCCTCACCCTCACCATCCACCACAAAGTCGATGACCGGCACAGCCCTGAGCAGCGCCTCGCCCCGCGGTCCTGCCTCCGGCCCGCCAAAGACGATCCGACACTCCGGCAGCAGCTGTTTGAGCAGCTGCGCCAAACGGATGCAGGCATCAATATTCCAGAGATAGCAGGAGAAGCCGATCAGCCGCGGCTGCCAGGCCACCAGCTCCTCAAGCAGCGTCTGGTGACTGACATTGACCTGCGCCTCGAACAGCTGGATCCCGGCATGGAAAGGCTCGTTCCGGCAGAAGGCGGCCAGCGAGCGTATCGCCAGCGAAGAGTGGCTGTAGCCCGCATGCAGTGCAACCAGGGCTACCGGGTGGGATGCGGCGCTGAGGCACCGGTCAGGATCGATCATCGCGCGCACTATACACCGGCACAAGGTATTCAGCAGCCGTTCAGTTAAGCAGGTCCAAACTCTTTTTGCAGATTCAAAAGGAGGGACCAACCATGCCAACCCACACCACCCCCGCCAGCCACAGAGGCCTGCCCCTGATCGCCGCAGCCGCCGTCTGGCTGGCACTCTTTTCCAGCCCCACCCCGTCGGCCACAGCTCCGACGCTGAAGCTCTTCCCCACCACTGTGCTGGAAGATATCCGCCACACCGGCAGGGTGGCAAAGGAGATGGAGAGCGGCCTGCAACAGGTGATCGAACGGCTCGATCTGCAGCAGCAGATGATCATCGAGAGCAAATGCGATGGCGCCGAGGAGGACCCCGGCTGCAACCAGCTGCGCCAACAGCTGAGTACCAGCTATCTGGAGATGCTGCAGATCATGGAGCAGAACCTGCCTGAGATGGAGAGTGCAGTGGAGACCACCCGCAAGAGTCTGGCGAAACGTCTGCGCACCGAACTGGGACAACGCATGACCCCCTGGGAGTTGCAGCAGGCCCTGCTCGGTGAGTCGCAGCAGATAGCCGACAGCACCCGGCCCAGCCTGCGCGGCCGCTCTGGGATGCGTCTCAGCGACCGCTTCAACCAGTATTACAAGCTGGTCGCCAACGGCTCTGCCTCCAACGACACCTCGCTGGCGGTGATCGCCTCCGACATCTACCTCGACATGGAGGAGACCGCCAACCTGATCACCCGCACCCGCCAAGAGATCAGCCGCGCCACTCTGATGGGGCAACTCTCGCAATCCTTTGGCGTGATCACTCCGGAGATGCAGCAGATTGTGAACGGCGTGAAACAGATCCTGTTCGGCGACCCGGCAGCAGAACAGCCGATCGCCGCACCTCCCGCCACCCAGACCGCCGGCTACCACAGCCCGCTGGCTATGTAGACAGACCAGGAGAGAGAGCATGAAGATCCGAAACAACCTCTACGCCACCGCATTCGCAGCCACTCTTTTCGCTATCAGCGGCTGTAACAGCGAGCCGGTCAAGACCAACGTCTGCAATCCACCCGAAGGACACGATCTGAACCAGGCAATGCAGCAGGCAAAACAGGACCTCAGCGACATCTGCGGCTACCGTTTCAATGCCTACTTCAGTCAGTTGATGAAGATCGCCGAGGGCGACCCACAACCCGCCAACAAGGAGAAGTTCAGCGACTTCATGATGTGGGCCCACCGCACTAGCCTGCTCAGCAAGCGCCAGGCCCGGGAACTCTACAACCGCTATTTTAACGTCAAATATGTCTCCCTGATGGGGGACTACAACAACTGCTCCACCAGCTGCACCCGCCAGCAACAGCTGATCAGCGAGATGCAGCAGGAGCTGCTCGACAAGGAGCAGGGATTACTCAAGATCAGCCGAGACAACAGCGGCTACCAGCGTGCCGACCGGCTGCTGCAGGAGACCGAGCTGGTGCTCGAAGCCACCTGCACCGCCTGCCGTAGCAACTGAGGCCAAGATGAAACAGACAACCACAGGTCGCTTTCTGAAGGGTTTTGCCGCCGGCGGTGGTGTGACCCTGCTGCTGGGAGCCAGTGGCCTCTACCTCGCCAGTCTGAGCGGAGCGATCAGCATCGACAGCGGCGAGCTGATGGCGCTGCAGCAGTGGCTCGACTGGTTTAATCAGAACCTCGGTAGCGCACTGCTGCCGTTCAGCCTGATCGCGCTGCTGTTTCTGGTCAATCTCACTGTCTTGAAGCAGAAGCTGCAGCGTGGCGACCCACCCGAACAGGTCGCTCAGACGGAGCACCTGCTGGATGTCTGGACCGGCCTGTTCTTCGGCATCGGCGTAATCTGGACCGCTATCGGCATGCGCGGCGCACTGCTGCAGGCGCTGGGGGATCCGACCTCCAGCGCCCAGCTGGGGGCGTTTGTGATCCTGCAGCGGCTGGTCGATGGCGGCATCCTGCTGGCCCTATCCACCACCATCTTCGGCGGCATAGGCGGCTATCTGATGCGGCTGATCAAGGCCCTCTTTGTGGGCGGCGAGCTGCGCCGCTTTTACCTGCAGCATCACGCACAGCAGAACGACTCGATACTGCTGGTGCTACAGCGTATCGAGCAGCAGCTGGAGAGTATGGGAAATAAGGACCAAACCGACCATGTATCCAAGCTACTCGAACATCGAGCCCACTGATCCATTCCTGCAGGGTGACGGCGGCGACAGCCTGCAGACCGATGTAATGCGCTTCATGGCGATCCTCGGCTTCTGCCTGCTGGCGATCTTTGCCTTAGTCCAGTCACTGCCCCAAGACGACCCGCAACGAGAGGCGTTGAGCGCGCAGATCAGCCAGCTGACGCAGCAGCGGGAACAGCATCGGGCAGAGCTATCACAACTGCACCAACAGCTCGAGCAGGCCGCTGCGAGGGCGCAACAAATGACGCAGTCGGCTCGCGAATCCGCAACGACCATCCAGCAGCAACGCCGCCAGATCGAAGCGTTAAGCGGCCAACTGGCCAGCGTAACCGAACAGCGCAAAAACAGCCGGGAGGCACAGGCGCAGCGCAGGCCAAGCGACACCACTCAACCCACAAAGCTGCTCAGACAACCTGGATTCACCCTGCGCTTCGCTTCCGATCAGGTATTGCTGCAGCTGATTCGCCAACGCCGCATCGGGTTTTTCGCCATCTCCGGTGAGATGGCCTGGCGCGCCACCTCCGCCCTCAGCTACATCGAGCAGAGGCCGCCATCACAAATCCACGAGATGAGCGCTGCAACCGTCCCCAGCGCCCTGATCAACGCCCTGCCCACCAGCAGGGCAGACAAGATGACCTGGGGGGTGGTACTACCCGCAGCAATCCAAACCGAAATCAAACAGCTGATGCAGCAGCATCGCCAGGGCGATCTGGTGATCGATCGCCACGGCAAAGTGCACATCAAAGGAGCCGTATCAGATGAAGATTGAGCGCCTTCTCTGCCCGCTGTTGCTGCTGATCCTCGTCGATTGCGGCAGCCAACCCCAGCGCCCTGCAACAAGCAGCAGCCTGGATCGCTGGATCGAGCAGCAACTGATCCCCCACCTGCAACAGAGACTCACCCGTGAACCACGCCTGATGGGGCAGCCGATCCTGATCGGCGGCCTGCGGGCAGGCCAGATCTCCCCCCTGGGGGATCAGCTGAGCCATTCAATCGCGCGTCGACTGACCCAGGGGCTGCTACCGCAGCGCAGCATCAACCTGCTCTCGTTCAATGCGACAGACAAGTGGCGTTTCTACTCACGGCAGCGGGCCTGCGCCGAGACCCCGGAGGTCCACTACCTGCTTGGCATCGAGATGGAGCGACAGCCTGGCGCGCAACTAAGTGTTTCGGTCAGGATCCTGGATCTGCAGGAGAATCGCTGGGTCTCCGGGGTTGGACTGCAGTGGCGGGGTAGCGCGGATGCGGCACAGTTGGCGCTGAGCCGGCAGGCGCATCACGACGAGGCGCTGCGCGGCCTGCGCAGACTGCCATTCCGGGCAGACCAGCCAGATCTGGCGGCACATCGACTGGCCAGCGATCTCGCCTGCCAGATCCGTCAACTGTCTCTAACCAGTCCACAACTCTATCTTGAGCAACAGCAAGACAGTGACCGCCGCCTGCAACTGGTGGGCCACTGCCTCAGCCGCCTGGGCAGGGTTCATCTGACCCGGCACAAAGAGGAGGCAGATCTGGTGATGCAGGCGCAGTCACTACCGGTGTCAACCTCTCTCAGCCAATATTGGGTGACACTGAAACCGCTCGAGGCAGAGGCAGCGCCGCTCGATATCGGCAGCAGCATCTATTCGTTGCAGACTGTCGGTGAGCCGCAGCAGAGCGGTGTCAAACAACCTGTTGTACGCATCCTCAGCCCCACCTCGGAACAGCTGTGCGATTCACCCAACCCCTGGCAATCCGGCATGCAGCAGATTGCAGCCCACCGAACGGAGAGGATTCCCGGCTGTTTTGCCATCGAGATCGAGGCAGCTGCAGACGAGCTCGTGTTTGCCTTCAAACAGACCGGCGGGCAGAGGCTGCTGCGCCTCAGCCCCTCCAGCTGTCTCTCCCTGAGTGTACAGCCGTCTGCAGAACAGCCCCGGCGACGATTGCGGCTGCCCTCTGCACACGCCCGACCGGCGCTGTTTTCCGCCCGGCGGCCGGAACGTTACATCCTGCTGCTCGCCAAACGGGGGGAGCCGGCCACTCGCCTGTCACGCCATCTCGCCCAGCTGGCCGATCCCTGTGACCAGGACGAGCAGCCTGTCATCTCCCGAGAGCAACAACGGCTCTGGCTGGAAGCGCTGGAACAGATCGTCGATCAGCATCCACAGACGATCAGCTGGCGCGCCCTGGAGATCGGCGAGCCGCTCCATCAGACCGCCCACTGGCGCCAAGTACACAGATAACCGCGGGAGGACGAGATGTTCAGGGTATTGGGATTTATCACCGGCAGCAGCATCGCTGCACTACTGCTTTTAAGCCTGCTCGATCCACCCCAACTGACCGAACTGCACAGCAGGGTTGACGCAACTCTTGGGCAGATAAGCGAGGCAGTACAATACGATAAGCGGCCTACTCCAGAACCTGCAGAGACTAGCAGGGCAACAAGCCAGTCCATCGCCCAAGCCAAAGCGCCGAAACATCAACCGGCAACCCTCTCCCCATCAGAGGGGAGTTCGCCGGAACAGCTGCCACTGGCCTGGCAACCGTTCTGGAAACCTTTCCGCAGCGAGCTCTCGGCACTTGGATTTGCCAGCCGCATCGCCCGGCTCAGTGGCCGTGAAGTCCACGTGGAACAGAGCGGCAGCGGCAGATACCAGGCCCAGTTTGCCTACCGTGGCGAACCAGACCAGCGCATCGGACTCGCGCTGATCAGCAGTGCCAGCGGCCTTCCCATCGAGCAGGGAACGCCATAGATGGCATTTCTGAGCCGAGGCGCCGCCACCCTCGCATTGCTGCTGATACCGGCACTGCTTTGTGCAGCACCTGGATCCTCATCCGCTCGATCCAGCGAGATGCAGCAGCGTTGGCGGACATTTCTTGAACAACAGGAGCACCAGCCTGCCATCTCAGCCAGGCTCCCCTATCTGCACTGCTTCCAGCGAGCTGCGGCAGCCCAGCAGCTGCCCACGCTATTGTTGTTGGCCGTGGCCCGGGGCGAGAGCGACTTCGACGCCAATGCCATCTCCAAAGCCAATGCCCACGGTCTGATGCAGATCCAGTGGCCTGGGACCGCCAATCACCTGGGCATCTATCGGCTCGCCGATCTCTATCAGCCCTGTCGTAACGTGGCGGCGGGCGGACGCTATCTGAAGGAGTTGCTACAGCGCTACGATGGCGATCTACACCGTGCGCTGGCGGCCTACAATCATGGTCCCAGCCGCATCACCAAAGGGGATGCACCGATCCCCGATGGCGCCGACTGGTACAGCCGCTATATCTACCGTCATCTACAGAGCCTGCTTGGCCGCTATGCTGCCACCGCCACTAGCCAGCGCCAGACTGACTTCTCAAATGAACAAAAACTGCTCCTGGTCGAGTTCAGCCGACCCTACCGGGCGGAGGCCATGCTGGCCCATCTCATCGCCCGTTTTCCGGCGCTCCACTTCGACTGGTTCCGCACCCCGGCACAACGATTTCGCGTGGTGGTGGTGATTGCAGATGAGCACGCAGCAAAGCAGGCTCTTCCACTGCTGAAGGCGGCTGGATTCAACTCCAGAGATTTTTCGGAACGACATCTCACCTTCAAGAAAAAATCTCGCCTTTGAATTAGCCACACGCTACTATTCGTAAGGTTTTTTGCACCCTTACTGCAGAACCCTCTATCTAGTTATTCTCTTAAATTACAACAAGTTATAAACAAGGACTCAGCATGTTCGACCTCAGGAACACACGAATCGGTGTACTTGGACTGGGCTACGTCGGTCTGCCTCTGGCCGTCGAATTTGGCAAACAGTATCCAACCATCGGTCTCGATATTAACGAAGCTCGGGTAGAGGAACTGAAACAGGGCCGCGACAGCTCCCTGGAAGTAGAACCCGAAGAGCTCAAGGCCTGCCCTCAGCTCAGCTACAGCAGTAATCCGGACGATCTGAAGGACTGCAACGTCTACATCGTTACGGTTCCTACTCCGATCAACGAACACAAGCAGCCCGACCTGAGCCCGCTGATCGGCGCCAGCCGCATGCTTGGCAGCCTGATCAAGCCTGGTGATGTCGCAATCTTCGAGTCGACCGTCTACCCCGGCGCCACCGAAGAAGACTGCATCCCGATCATCGAAGAGATCTCCGGGCTCAAGTTCAACCAGGACTTCTACGCCGGCTACAGCCCCGAGCGCATCAACCCCGGTGACAAAGAGCACCGCCTGGTGACCATCAAGAAGGTCACCTCCGGTTCCACCCCCGATGTCGCCGACTATGTCGATGATCTCTATAAGAGCATCATCCAGGCCGGCACCCACAAGGCGAGCAGCATCAAGGTCGCCGAGGCTGCCAAGGTCATCGAGAACACCCAGCGCGACGTCAACATCGCCCTGATCAACGAACTCGCACTGATCTTCAATCGCCTCGGCATCGACACCGAGGAGGTGCTGGCGGCCGCTGGCACCAAGTGGAACTTCCTGCCCTTCAAGCCCGGCCTGGTAGGTGGCCACTGTATCGGTGTCGACCCCTACTACATCGCCCACAAGGCGCAGGCCACCGGCTACCAGCCCGAGATCATCCTTGCCTGCCGTCGCCTCTCCGACAGCATGGGTTCCTATGTGGTCTACACCGTGGTCAAGCTGATGATGAAGCGCGGCGTAATCTCCGGCAACGGCAAGGTGCTGGTGCTCGGCTTGACCTTCAAGGAAAACTGCCCCGATCTGCGCAACACTCGCGTGGTCGACATCATCGCCGAATTCGATGACTACGGCGCCTCCGTCGACGTCTACGATCCCTGGGTGGACAAGGACGAAGCCCACAAAGAGTACGGCGTCACCCCCATCGACAATCTCGAAGAGGGTGCCTATGACGCAGTGGTATTGGCCGTAGCGCACAACGAGTTTGTCGAGATGGGCATCGACAAGATCCGCGCCCTGTGCAAACCCGATGGCGTACTCTACGACGTCAAGAATATCCTGCCCGCCGATCAGGTGGACGGTCGCCTATAACCAGGACATCCGCCCCGACCCCGATTACTCAAGGTTCCCAAGGAGAATCCATGAAAGTTTTGATCACCGGCGGTGCCGGTTTCATCGGCTCCGCGCTGGCGCTGCGCCTGCTGGAGCGCGGCGATGAGGTCATCAGCATCGATTGCCTCAACGACTACTACGACGTCAACCTGAAGAAGGCGCGCCTGGCGCGTACCCAGGACCACCCCAGCTTCACCGACATCCGGATGGAGCTGGAGGATCGCGAAGGTATCGCCGATCTCTTCGCCACCCACAAGCCAAACCGGGTAGTCAACCTGGCCGCCCAGGCCGGTGTGCGCTACTCCATCGAGAACCCGCTCGCCTATATCGATTCCAACCTGATGGGCTTCGGCCACATCCTGGAGGGGTGTCGCCACAACGACGTGGAACACCTGGTCTACGCTTCCAGCAGCTCGGTCTACGGTGCTAACACCTCGATGCCCTTCTCGGTGCACGACAACGTCAACCACCCGGTGAGCCTCTACGCGGCGACCAAGAAGGCCAACGAACTGATGGCCCACACTTACAGCCACCTCTACCGGCTACCCACCACCGGACTGCGCTTCTTCACCGTCTATGGTCCTTGGAGCCGCCCCGACATGGCGATGCTCAAGTTCGCCCACAAGATCATGAAGGGCGAGCACATCGACGTTTTCAACTACGGCAAGCATCAGCGTGACTTCACCTACATCGACGACATCGTCGAGGGTGTGATCCGGGTGCTGGATCGCCCAGCCCAGCCCAATCCGGACTGGAATAGCGACAACCCGGACACCGCCAGCAGCCGTGCGCCCTACCGCATCTACAATATCGGCAGCAACAACCCCACCGAGTTGATGCGTTACATTGAGCTGTTGGAAGAGTCGCTGGGCAAGAAGGCGAAGGTCAACATGCTGCCGCTGCAGGATGGCGATGTGGTTGCCACCTACGCGGACGTGGATGATCTAATCAAGGACACCGGCTACAAGCCGGATACCAAGCTGGAAGATGGCGTCGCCGCCTTCGGCAAGTGGTTCAAGGGGTTCTACGGCTATTGATCTGTAGGCTGTTACGGTGGCGCCAGGTGCGCCATCGTAACTCTAACCACCTGGCGCACGGAACCAGGCAGAAGCAACGTAGCGTGCTGCTTCAGCTCTCATGAGGATTCGGGGAGAAAAAAACGCAGGTGGGGCCTCCAACCCAGGAGGCTTAGAATACCCCACCTGCAGACTAGCGCTTATCCACGGAAACGACCAATCCGTGTACGTTGCAGGCATAGACTACCCGTTGCCCTTCCCGCCTGGCATTGACCCAAGCCAACTAAACCCTTCTGTTAGTTGGGTATTTGTTTGAAGACCGCAAGTCTGACAAAGAAGATCCGCTACCCTTCCTCCAGCAACCCACCAAACTGCTCCAGCAACCGCGGCAAAAAGCGGCGCAGTTCCAGATTCATTAAGGCGAAATCCACATCGAAGCGGGTGATAGCATCCTCTGCCTCGGCTTCCGCTGCCTCCTCCTGAATCAGATCCAGAAACCGCAAGCGCTTCAGCGCCAAGTCGGACTCCAAGCTACAGGAGATCCGCTCTTCCCACTCGATCCCCAGCTTCACCACCTGTTTTCCCGCCGCCAGGTGAACGCCGATCTCTTCAGCTGCCAGATCCTGGCCCTTGCAGCGGATCACTGCAGACTCATCGTTGATGTCGCGCAGTTCGCAGCTGTCCAGCAGCAGGAAACCCGGGTTGCTCTCTGGCTCCCGGACCCAGTCGGTCAGTACTGCCGCAGGGGCAATCTGGCTCTCAAGGGGGCGAAGCGGCAGGCTGCCCAGTGTCTCCCGCAACAGGCTCAGCAGCGCCTCCGCCCGCTTTGCCGAGGCCGCATCCACCAGAATCCAGCGATTCGAGCGATCGATCATGGCATGCAGATAAGAGGATTTTGTGAACGCCTTCGGCAGCAGTTCAAAGATGATCTCATCGCGCATCTCCCGCTGCTCTTTGCGGGAAACGCGGCGCGCCTCCGCCTCTTCCACCGCCGCAACCCGCTCCGCCACCGCCTCGTTAATCACCGGCGCAGGCAACAGCCGCTCCTCCTGACGCATGCAGATCATCAGGCTACCGGTGTTTTCGTAACAGAGGCCTGACTCCTGACCGGCAACCACCGCCGCCCACCCCACCGATAACGGCTCATTAGGACCACAGGGGCGGAACGCCCGCTCCTGCAAAAGCTCCTGCAGCTGTTCCTGGGAGAGATCAAACGCCTGCTTTAAACGGTAGATACGCAGATTTTTAAACCACATGCGGCGAGCTTCCTGTGTGTGAAAAGAGCGGGATTATGGCGAATGGGGTAGCGTGAATCCAGACTTGCTTTTTTGCTCCCGGCGACACATGGTAGAGACCATGACAGAGGTAACCACCGATCGCTTGGGCAGCGTGGAGCGTGACACGCTGATGGCGGTAGCGTTCGAATCGATAGCCTATGGACTCGACAATGGCTGCGCCCCCGAGACCAAGCTTGACACCTACCCCGAGCCCCTGCAGCAGGAGCGCGCCAGCTTCGTCACACTCAACAAACATGGCATGTTGCGCGGCTGTATCGGCCACTTGGAGGCCTTCCAGCCACTAGTGAAAGATGTCGCCGACAACGCCTACGCCGCCTTCCGAGATCCGCGTTTCCCGCCATTGAAACGCAGCGAGCTGAGCAGCATCGAACTCCACATCTCCATCCTGACTCCCTCTGTGCCACTGGAGTTCACTTCCGAGGCCGAGCTGCTCGCCCAGCTGCGCCCCGGCCGCGACGGGCTGATCCTGAAAGAGGGCTATAATCGCGGCACCTTCCTCCCCTCAGTCTGGGATTCGCTGCCACAACCGGAAGATTTTCTTCGCCAACTGAAGCGCAAGGCAGGACTCCCCGAGAACCACTGGTCCGGCAGTGTGCAGATTTTCCGATACGAGACCGAATCTTTCTCCAGCCGGCCAGAGGATCAGCCCCAGAAAGGGTGAGATTCAGCGCAGGCATTTGCCTTTGGAGCCCACCAGACAGGGCTTGCCATCCAGCCAGAGCGCCTGGTCAAAATGGGCATCCTGCAGCTGCGCACCTGCCAGGCTCGCCCCGCTCAGATCGGTAAACCGCAGATCTGCTCCGCGCAGATCAGTGTGGGAAAGATCCGCACCACGCAGATCCGCCCCCATCAGGCTCGCCCCGCTGAGCAGCGCATAGGCCAGATCGGCCTTGGTCAGGTTTGCATAACGCAGATCGGCATGTTCCAGATTGGTGGCGGTCAGATGTGCACCACGCAGAATTGTACTATTCAGATTGGCACCCTGCAGGCTTGCCGAGCCCACATCGACCCCCGCCAGCACGCAGTTGCGCCAGTTGACACCTGGCGCGGGCGGCGCATCACATCGGGGTGGATCTACTGGCGGCGGCACGCCAAACCAGAGCGCCACACCAAGTAAACTCAGCAGCCCCGCAACCAACGCGAGGATGACCACAGGACTCAGAGGTGCGCTGAGTGCATCCTCCCGCTCATGCCCAGAGTGCACACGATGGGCAAACAGACGCCCTGCCTGCTTCTCACCAAGCAGGGCGCGCAGTTGCAGGGGAACCACATCTGCGACATGCAAAATCTGCTGCCACTGGCGGCCATCTCGGCTGATCTCATCGCTCAGCTCCAATTCACCCCGCAACAGCTTACGGCGCACGCTAGCCGCTGGATAGGGCCCGTGCTTCACCCCCTTACAGCGCAACAGCCATTGGTCCGGGTATCTCTGTTCCTGTTCACTCATCGCAGTAGACATCAGCCACCTCGTCTTCTCCGTTAGCGGCGCAGCCAAAGCGAAATTGAATCGCCCTCCAAGTCGCTTATACTTTTTCCAGCCCCTGCCGGCAGGGATGTTTAGCGTTTGAAAGAGGGTTTCGGCACCAGCCCATGCACATCACCCATCTGAAACTGACCGGCCAACTCTCGCCGCCCCCCTCCCGGGAGCAGTTGCTGAATAGCCTCAAGCCGGGGCAACTGCTCAAGGCCACGGCCCTGAGCGACAACATCAACGGCAGTGTGCGGCTGCAGATCGGTGTCACCAAACTGATCGCCCAGACCCAGCTCGCCATCAAGACCGGACAGCAGCTTACCCTGAGCGTGGAGAAGGCAGGCGAGCTGCCGGAACTCAAGCTGGTGACCGGACGCAGCCTGGCTGAGATCCAAAATACTATGCTGAAATCGATCCTGCCGCGACAACAGCCCCTTACGCAGCTGTTCCAGCGCTTCGCCGAACTGCTCTCCAGCCCAGCAAGCCGGGAGCTGCCGGAGAGTCTGCGCCAGTCGATAGGCCAGATCACCCAACAGCTGCTCACTTCCGCTCGGCCGGAGCTCATCCAGCGACTGCGTGAAGGCGTGAGCAACAGCGGCCTCTTCAGCGAACGCAGCCTGCTGGAGGGCAGGCCACAGGCGGGCGATCTGAAGATCAGCCTGCTGCAGCTGCTGGGTGCACTCAAATTCACGCTCGGAAATAGAGCTGGAGTGGCAAGCCGCTTTCAACTCCCCCAAGCAGCCCCCCAGGCACCTCAACCACTGGGCGAAGCAGCCACCCGGCTGCTGCTTGACCTCGCCAAGCAGCTCGACTCCGGCCTCGCCCGCATTGAGACGCTGCAGCTCAACTCCCTCCCCCAGGATGACCCCAGCCGTCAACTGTGGCAGTTTGAGCTGCCGATCCGCAATGCGGATCAGACCGATCTATTCACCATCTTCATCAAGCGACAGGGCACTCAGGAGAACCCGGGTGAAGAACAGATCTGGAGCCTCACCCTGCGCATGAACCTGGCGGGACTCGGTCCGATGCGGGTACAACTGCGACTGCAGGGAAAAAGCATCTCCAGTCTATTTTGGGCGGAACAGCCACACACCACCCAACTGCTGAAACGACATACCAGCCAACTGAAAAGCGCTTTCGAAAGGGCTGGCCTCGAAGTCACACAGATCAAGGCCTATCAGGGCATACCGACAGAAGAGCGGGAACTGCCCAGCGGCCTCTCGCTACTGGATGAAAAGGCATGAGCGACGACAAACAGCGGCAGGCCGACCTCGCCATCGCCCTCAACTACGATGGCAGCAACGCCCCCCGGCTTACTGCTAAGGGGCGGGGGGCAGTGGCGGAACAGATCTTTTCTATCGCCAAAGAGCACAATATCCCACTGCACCAGGACACCGAACTCAGTGCCCTGCTGGCACAAATCCCGTTGGGCGATGAGATCCCCGAGGCCCTCTACCGTGCGGTAGCCGAGGTGATCGCCTTTGCCTATCTGCTCTCGGGCAAACGGCCACCGGGCTACGAATAGGGCACCGTCTACAAGACTGTGTCATTCAATGACGACGACAACTGAAGTTAGACCAGTCTCAACCACGAAGGGCACAAAGCCGCATTAGAAACAAACTGTTATCGCCTTCGTGTCCTTTCTGCTCTTGGTGGTAACACAACGACTTGCTGAGATAGATGACGTGATAGTGGTGTCGTGTGGTCTGAATTTGCAATCTAGCTTAGCACGCGCTAGAGTCTCGCGATTCAGCGACAATCTCTCGCTTTCCCCCACAACGCTCTACTCCCAACCGCCTCTGGCGCAATCAAAAACACTATGTCATTTGAGAAACTCGGCCTCTCGGCCCCGATCCTGCGTGCTGTTTCCGAACAGGGCTACACTCAACCCACGCCAGTCCAACAGCAGGCGATCCCAGTCATCCTCAGCGGCCGCGACGTGATGGCTGGCGCCCAGACCGGCACCGGCAAGACCGCCGGTTTCACCCTGCCGCTGCTGGAACTGCTCGAGGAACATGCTCAAGGAAAAGGCCGCCGCCCGGTACGGGCGCTGGTGCTGACCCCAACCCGAGAGCTGGCGGCACAGGTGGGCGAGAGCGTGGAGCAGTACGGCAAATATCTGCCGCTAAAATCCACCGTGATCTTCGGCGGAGTAAAGATCAACCCACAGATCGAAAAGCTACGTCACGGGGTCGACATCCTGGTCGCCACCCCCGGCCGCCTGCTCGACCACGTCTCACAGAAGACCCTGGATCTCTCCCACATCGAGATCCTGGTGCTTGACGAGGCAGACCGGATGCTCGACATGGGTTTCATCCACGACATCCGCAAGGTGCTGAGGCTACTGCCCCATGAGCGCCAGAACCTGCTCTTCTCCGCCACCTATTCGCAGGAGATCAAACGGCTGGCCAACGACCTGCTCAACCAGCCGGAGCAGATCGAGGTGGCCCGCCGCAATACCGCCGCCGAGCTGGTCAGCCAGGTGGTCTACCCGGTAGACAAGGCGCGCAAGCGCGAGCTGCTCTCCCACATGATCGGCGCCAACAACTGGCGCCAAGTGCTGGTCTTCACCCGCACCAAGCACGGCGCCAACCGGCTGGCACAACAGCTGGAGAAGGACGGCCTGAGCGCCGCAGCGATCCACGGCAACAAGAGTCAGGGGGCACGTACCCGGGCGCTAGCCAACTTCAAGAGCGGCGAGGTACGGGTGCTGGTGGCGACCGACATCGCCGCCCGCGGGCTCGATATCGATCAGCTGCCGCATGTGGTCAACTATGAGCTGCCGAATGTGCCAGAGGACTATGTGCACCGTATCGGCCGCACCGGTCGCGCCGGCAACGAGGGCGAGGCGGTGTCGTTGGTCTGCATCGACGAACACAAGCTGCTGCGGGACATCGAGCGGCTACTGAAGCGCAAGATTACCGAGAAGGTGCTCCCCGGTTACGAACCCGACCCAAGCATCCCGGCAGAGCCGATCAGGCAGGGACGCAGCGCGCCGGGCGGACAGAGACAGGGCCGGCGATCGGGGCAACCCCAGCAGCGCCGTTCCGAAGGCCGCTCTAGTGCAAAACGCAGCATTTCTGGTGCACAGACAGAGAGATCGAATACGCAGAAAAGAGGCGACTCCCATGCCGATCATGCCGGCCACGCCGATGGCCAGCGCCGTTCCCAGAGCAAGTCACACAAGAAGCCGGCACGGCCTGCACAGCAGCGCTCAGCTAGTGGATCCCAACGTCGGCAGCGTAGTGGTGAAAAGCCGGCCCTGCTAGGCGGCTAGGCGGCTAGGCGGCTAGGCGGCTAGGCGGCTAGGCGGCTAGGCGGACAACGCCTACCACATCAAATCGTCGGGCACCTTGAATTCGGCGTAGGGATCATCCTCGTCATCCTGCGGCTGTGACTCATTCAGCACCAGGATGACGCTGGCATCCCGCTGGCGGATCTTTTCAGCGACTACTGCCGGCACCATCGCATAACCCTCTCCCTGCCGCACCACAGCGAGCCGGCCATTGCTCAACAGGGCATGCTGGCCTTCGCTGACATGGATACGCCGGATTTTGCTGCCATCCGTGAAGTTGTAGGCGATCTCAGCCCCCTCTTCTACCGACACCTGATTCTGCTCGATCAGCTGGCGGATCTGCGCCACAATAGCCCGTTGCTCTGCCGCCTGCTGCTTCTGCCGATTCAGCTCCCGGTCCCGCGCCACCTTCTGCTGCTGTGCCTGCTGCGCCTGCTGTTTAACCTGATCACTCACCGGCGTCTTGGTTTTGCGCTGCTGCCTGTCCTGTTTGTGTTTGGCCTTCTTGATCTTTTTGGCCTTCTGTTTAGCGATCATTCCCGCCTGTAGCAGTTGATCCTGTAGCGAATTACCCATCTGCCTCTCTGCTTTGCAATCTGGACGAAGGGGGTGATGATGATGGCAAGGCTCAGTCTGTGCAACCGTTACCGCAGTCCTCCCCCTCCAGCACCACCAGGCTGTGCGCCTCCACCTCGAATTCAGCGCGTGTGAGGTAGGGCTGCTGATCGGGGTCAGGGATGTCATCAGGGGCAGCTGCAGCAGTATCCACAGCCAACCGCCAGCTGATGTCCGGCGTTGCTGGCAGAGAGAAACGCTGTCGCCGCTCGGACATATTCATGATGACATGCAGATGGGCTTCATCCGGCGCGACCGCGGCGAGGGTGAAACCCAGCACCCGTGAAACCGGATCGTCCCAGGCAGGTTGCCCGAATTTCTTTCCATGCCAAGTGATATCGGCCAGCTCGGACGCCGCCGCTGGCACACCGGTCAAAAACTGACGCCGTTTCAAGCTTGGGTGACGTTTGCGCAGAGCGATCATGCCTCGAGTGAAGCGCAACATCTCCCTATTCTGTTCGGTCAGTTCCCAGTTGAACCAGCCGACTTCATTATCCTGACACCAGGCATTGTTATTGCCTTGCTGGCTGCGCAGCACCTCATCACCGGCAAGGATCATCGGCAACCCCTGGCTGAGCATCAGGATCGCCATGAAATTTTTCACCTGCAGCCGCCGCAGGGCGAGGATCTCTGCATCCTCGGTCTGCCCCTCTACACCACAGTTCCAGCTGAGATTGTCGTTGTGACCATCCCGGTTGTGCTCACCGTTCGGCTGGTTATGTTTATGGTTGAAGCTGACCAGGTCCCACAAGGTGAAGCCGTCGTGGCAGGTCACGAAGTTAATGCTGTTGAAGGGGTGGCGCCCCTGGTGTCGATAGTAGTCGCTGCTACCGCTGATGCGTGTCGCCACCTCGCCGAGGATACC
Organism: endosymbiont of Ridgeia piscesae; assembly: GCF_001443665.1. Lineage (NCBI taxonomy): Bacteria > Pseudomonadati > Pseudomonadota > Gammaproteobacteria > endosymbiont of Ridgeia piscesae. Next base: position 89,719 of record NZ_KQ557123.1, read on the forward strand.
AGGATCGCCGCGCACAAAACGCCGCACCACATCCCGATAGCGCCCGTTCCACTCGCTCCAGCGATAGCCGGGGAAATTGCCGACCTGATAGAGCCCGACCGCGTCCCAAGCCTCGGCAATGATGCGTTTGGTGCTCAGCACCGGTGACAGCTCGATCGCCCAGATGATCGGCGGGCTGGCCATCGGCTCGCCATCCTCGCCCCGTGACAACACACTGGCGAGATCGAAGCGGAAGCCGTCCACATGCAGCTCGTTGACCCAGAACTCCAGGCAGCTGACCAGAAAGTTGGAGACCACCGGATTGTTGCAGTTGACGGTATTGCCGCAGCCGGTAAAGTCCCGATAGCGGCTCGGCTCATCCGGATCGAGATGGTAGGTAACGTCGTTGTTCAACCCCTTGAAGTTGATCACCGGCCCATTTTCTCCCGCCTCGGCGGTGTGGTTGAAGACCACATCGAGGATCACTTCGATATTCGCCTCGTGCAGCGCATCCACCATCTCTCGAAACTCATCCAGGTGGGTACCGCGTTCCGGGCTGATGCAGTAGTGGGGGTGCGGGCTGTAGTAGCTGTGGGTACTGTAGCCCCAGTAGTTGCTCAGCCCCCGCTTGGCCACTCCCGCCGGCACATCCTGGCGGTCGAATGCCATCACCGGCAGCAACTCCACATGAGTAATACCGAGGGATTTCAGGTAGGGGATCTTCTCGATCACACCAGCGAAGGTACCACGTTTCTCCGGCGCCACTCCGGATGAGGGGTGCAGCGTAAATCCACCCACATGCATCTCGTAGATGATCGCATCCTGGGAGCGAAACGCCCCCTTCCGGATGCGACGGCGGCGGCGCTCCTCCCGGTCGCCGCTACCGACCTTGGTTTTGACCACGATGGCGCGCATGCTGCCGTTTTTTTCACCACGCATTGCGGCTGTGCGATTCCAACGACTGTCACTGACCGCCTTGGCCCAAGGGTCGAGCAGTTCGATGCTGGGATCAAAACGCTTGCCTGTCAGATAAGGGTCCGACGGACCGTCGACCCGCCAGGTGTAGTGGATGCCAGCCTTCAGCTTTTTGACGAAGACATGCCAGCACATGAAGGTGCGGTTGACCTCGGGATCAAGTTCGATCACCTGAAACGGCGCCTGGCTATCATGATGCTCGTACAACAGCAGCTCGACCCGGGTGGCGTCAGGGCTGACGATAGAGAAGTTGGCGCCTGCCGAAGAGAGTGAGGCACCCAGCGGCTGCCTCGATCCGGGAGTAGTTTGGTAGCTCTGCATGATCAACACTGGTTAGTCTGACTTTAGCGGGAAGATCCTTCGCCAACCCGCCTGGGCGCTATTTATCATCTTCCGCTTGAGCAGACGATGGCCCACAAACAGGAGGGCAAGCACCCCGACAAGGCTCCAGAATGGCGCCTCGTAGGCACCTAGCGCCTCGAGACGGCCACCGAGCATATCCGGCAGTAGAAACTGCAGCAGGCTGATCACCCCACCCAGCAACGGTGAGGCTTCAATCATCTCTCCCTGGGGTATGGGATCAAGCATGGTGATCAGACCCAGAAAGATGAGCGTAGCGCCAACCAGCAGCATGTAGATGATCCGCCGCCAACTGGCATAGTGAGCACTGCGCGCCAAACAGGCATCATAATAGTCGCACTTGCCGGCATCCACCTGCCAAGGCTGTTGCTGGTAAACAGGCGGGTTCAGGGCCGTACGACTCACCAGATTGAAGCTCGATGAAAGATTGTGGGGGGCATAGCCCTGGGTGGCGGCGCTAATGCGCTGCATGACACTCTGGTGGATCAGCATGGGCCCTGCCGCATCACTCTTTGTCGCATCACTCCAGAGCTTTGTCAGATCACGGGGCATAAAGCGATAGTAGATGCCTAGACCAGCACGTGAATCGTACATCCTGCCATGCTCATCCAACTGCTGACGAACCGCTGCACGGCTGGATTCGAGAAAACGCACTCCGCACGCCTCGACCCGGTCCATCATCCAGTCGAGACTGACCAGGGCGAGTTGATCCTTGGGGTAGCCGCCACCGACATTGGAGTGCATGCCAGCAAACCAGACCTGTTCAACCTGCGCCCCCTCTGCCGGGTTTCCGCTCTCTTTCCAGAGCGTAGGGTGAAAGGCTTGGCGCTGATCGTCGATTGCCAGGGCATGAGACCCATGCTGCATATGTCTGGGGGGGGGTGCCATCCAGAAACTCAACCACCGGCACATACTTGCTAAGAAAACGAATCCGGGCCAGCTGTTGTAGCAGCCAGGTCAGGCCATCGCGCAACTCATCTACCGGCATGCCAACCGCCCCCACCGTATCCCAGACACCAACACAGTGGACAGGGGCCTCCCTGCCATCCTCACCATGGTTGGTTTGGCATCGCCAGGTTCTGCGGTACTTGATGCCAACCTGTCTCAACTTGTCATCAGCGAGGCTGGCCAGTCGATCCATGCCACTCAGCTCCTGCCAATAGCTGAATTTATAGGCAGCAAAGGTCTCACTCACCCGCCTCTTCAGCTCATCATCATCTGCACCAGGCTCGATGATGCCGCAGGTATCGATCAGGCCAGCCACACAGCGCGCGGTGAAGGCGCCACGGCTGAAACCAAACAGGTAGATCCGATCGCCAGTCTGGTAATGTTTTACCAGGAAGCTGTAGATGTCCCGGATATTGCGACTGAGACCGAAGCCCATGCCACCGCCCAGCAGTTTTAGGAGTTTGTAGTCAGAGGTGCCGACCCCGTCATCATAGAAGGTGATCTGCTCACAGGGTGCATCGTCACCCTGCTCATCCGCCCCCTGTTGCAGATGGCCATGTCGGTCCACCGCCTGAAACAGTCGCCATACGTTGGTACCCTTGCCAATACCACCGCGATTGCCTGTGCCATCGGAGCACAGGATGATATTTTTGTTGCGCATCGGCACAGGCTGGCTGGCTCCACCAGCATCTGAATCTGCTGTTGTCATCATGCAATCCCCTCAATATGGATGGCTCAGCAGGGAGAGACAGGGGAACAGAGGTGAACACCCAGGTGAGTTATGCAACGAGAGTGGCTCCTATCCGCTGACTCTGACTATCGGTTCCACAGGATTCTGACGCCCCTTTTGCTCCCGTGTGGCGGCGTTCCTCCACGCTGATCGGAGCTAACCGGCTCCGGCAGAGACCAGTGTAGCCCATGAAGATAGTGAGGGGGATAGGACTCGCCCTGCATAGCAAAAAAAAGCGGGGCCGAAGCCCCGCATGTCACTCACTAAAGAGTGAAGATGTGATCAGACAATGTTACGCGGTGCGAACGACATGGTGCGGAACTCATCCTTATACTCGGAGGGGCCAAGATTCTTGATCTTGCAGACACCGAGTTTGTAGTTGTAGTTACCACTGACGTTATCCACCACACGCCCCTGCAGCGCATTCGAAGGCTGACCCTGAGTGATGAAGTAGGAATAGAGTGCCCCTTTCTTCACATGTGGCGTAACGATCGCGATCGCCGTGGTGGCACCCTTCTCCAGTGCGATATGGCCGTTCTTCATCAGCTCGGAAAACTGGAAGTCTTTGCCATGCACACCCTTGATGGTGTTCTTGTGCACCGGTACGCGGTTGGAGTAGAGCATCACCCGATCACCCGACTCAATACCGCGGACTGCGGCATCATCCGGATGGATCTCGGTGAAGTTCTCCGGCCAACGCTGGGTGATGTAGGCGCGACGCTCAATATCGTCGAAGCCAGACTGCCAGACTTCGTTGATACGACCGTTGGTGTGCCACAGCTCGTCCTCTTTCGGACTCATCCACTCCCAGTAGTCTGCATAGAGGCTCCAGGGGTGTTTCTGGATGTTCACACGACCGGTCTGGGAATTGAAGTGGGTTCCCTTCTTGTTGATCATGTTGGCACCCTTGGTGCGCCCTTCCTTCTCGATCTGCTCCTGAGTCATAGTGGTGTTGTGCAGCCGCACCGACCCCAACAGCTCGCCAGTCTCGTAGTTGTAGAAGGTCGGCCCCTGGATGCCCTCGGTACCCAACTCTGCCAGCTTCTGATGCAGGGTCTTGCCCTCGGCATGGGCGGCGACCTTGATCATGTGGTAGGCTTTGCGGTTACCACGACTGGAGCGGGAGGACTCTTCGCAGACCTGGTTGGAGTCTTTCCAATCGAAGCCTTCGAAACCCATTCGCTTGGCCAGCCCGGCGATGATCCACCAGTCCGGCTTGGCATCACCGGGTGCATCGTAGAACTTCTGGTAGAGGCGGATACGACGCTCGCCATTGGCGCGGGCCAGATCTTCCTCACCCCAGGTGGCAGCCGGAAAAATGATATCCGCAAAGCGGGCGCCGATCGGATCGCGCAGGTAGATATCCTGGTCGATCACCACGGTACCGCCGGAGTCAGCGCGTGCCTTGAGGGTCTTGATGATCTCATCCTTCTCCCAGGAGGTGACCTGGTTTGGATTGTTGGTCACCAGTTCCTCAAACTTCGCGTGCAGACCGTTGGAGCCGGTCATCGCCTGGATCCAGGTGGTGCCGATGACATGCGCCATGCGGGTGTGGCCTGAATAGAGCCAACGATCGGTATCCAGGGAGCGACGACGGCGACCCGGCACCTTCTCCGGTGACCTGTTGCGCGGATAGCTGCCACCACCGGCACCACCACGCTGGTGGCCACCGAAGCGACCAACCACCTGTCCCGGACGCCCACCTGCACCACAGATGGTGGCAATCGAAGAGATTGCATTGGTGTTGCCAGTGTTGTTGGACCAGTAGAAGCCCTTCTCGATACCAAAGGACGCCTTGGGACGCGCCTTGCCAGCCCCAGTCAGCCACTCGGCTGCCTTGTAGAGATCCTTGGCATCGAGACCGGCGATCTTAGCAGCCACCTCGGGCTCATATTCCTTTTGGAACATGACCCAGGCCTTGTAGCCCTTCTTGCCGTAGACACCATTGGTCTGGAACTTGCCCCAGGTGGTACGCCACTGCCAGGGGGTGTTACGAGTACCCTGGCCAAAGCCGGAGCTGGAGCCCCACTTGTCGTTAACCCAGTGCTTGATCCAATCCTTATCCTCCCAGCCGTTCTCCAGGATGATGCGGGAGATGGCACCCAATACCGGGGTATCAGTACCGGGGTTGACCTGCAGGAAGAGCGCATTGCCGCGGCTCTTGGCGTAGGCGATGCCGGCGGTCTCACGCACGTTGAGCCAGATGGTCTTCTGGCCGCGGTCGATGGCGGGCTTGATGAACTGGGTGAAGATCATCGTCTTGGTCTCATACGGATCGGTACCGCAGATCATTAAGACATCCGCATCCCCCCAGTCCTTGTAGGCCGGACCGAAGTTATCGAAACCCGCATCCCGGAAGCCGGGGGTGGAGGTCACATCAGAGGGCGTATCGTGGAAGGTGAACGCCGCGGTCTTGATGTGACGACGGGCAAACTTCTTGATCGCGTAGGTATTCTCGAAGTACTGGTAGGAGTAGGTTTTGACGCTGTAGGCGTTGGCACCGTGCTCCTTGATGACATGCTTGGCCACGTCGGCGGCGATATCAAGGGCGAAGTCCCAGCTCACCGGCTGCAGAGTACCGTTGATCCGCACCAGGGGCGAGGTCAGGCGGTCGTTGGTCGGTTTGTCGGTTTGTCGGTTTGTCGGTTTGTCGGTTTGTCGGTTTGTCGGTTTGTCGGTTTGTCGGTTTGTCGGGGTTGTAGCACTTCTGCGCGATACAGCCACCACGGATCGAGGAGTCACCGCCAACGTTGACGACCTTGGAGTCCTTATCCGGGATGATCACCACATTGTGGGGACGTCCTTTGTGCATCACGACGTTGTGCTGGGTGGGAGCCACCCAAGCCTGCAGCGGACCGGAAGGAAAATCAGTATTAAAGGCGTTCTCTGAGGCCTTCGGGCCACCATCCGGCGCACCTACCGGCCAACGATAGATCTTATAACCGCAGGCCACGATGCAGTAGTCGCAACAGGTGGTCATCACATCCGCGCTTTTCGGCGGCAGCGGTGTATGATCCTCAGGGAGGTAATATTTAGTTGCCATTGTCTATTCTCCTCCTCAGGATTCCTGATAGATTTTCGTTACGACCGAAGATCAGGCCCATCATGCCGACGGCATAGATATCGTCGCCGTCCACCTCCAGCAGCACCTGGGGCAGGCTCTGGTAAGCCTGTCCGGAAACGATGATGCCATGACGCGTCAGATCATAGGTGGAGAGGTGCAGTGGGCACTGGCCCAGTACTCGATGGTTACCCACCGTCTGATACTTGCCGATCATGTTGCCGCCCTGGTGGGTGCAGAGGTAGCTGAAGGCCACCACATCGCGCTGTGAGCCGACGCCGCCGCCAGCCTTCACGCCACCCAGCTTGACCAGCATATTCATCGCGCTGTCATCAGGATAATTGAAGTTCAGCGGCTCGTTATCCTTGAGGGCGCTGAGCTGGCCGATCTTCTTGCGCGGATAACCCACGACACGGGCCTTTGCTGCGGCCTGGCCAGGGAACAGACTGATCGAAACAGTGCTTGCTGCGGCTGCCGCAGAACCACTGTACATCAGGAACTGACGACGGCTGAGCATGCACTTGCCGTGATCTGCTGCAGTCTCGTCTTTTTTCTCGATATCAGACATTATTTTGCCTCCTGTGCCGCTTCAAGCTCAGCCCTGGTGAAGAGCGGTGCATATTCGGGCATCTTGGGTTTCTCTATGGTGATCTCCGGACCGGACATCGCCTCGAGGAACGCCACCAGAGCTGCTTTCTCGTCGTCGGTCAGACCAAGCGGTTTAATCAGCTTGCTCTTGTTCTCTGGGAACAGAGTGGTGCGTCCCTCTTCATCAAAACCACCACGATCGTAGAAGTCGACGACCTCTTCCAGGGTGTAGAAGACACCATTGTGCATATAGGGCGCGGTGTAGCTCAGGTAGCGCAGCGGTGCGGTGCGGAACTTACCCTTGTCCCATGCGTTCTTGGAGCGATAGTAGAAGCCCCAATCTGACTTGGCCTTACGGTAGCCCTCCTGAGTCTGACCCTTGGCATACTGCTCAAAGCGGAAGGTGATCTGTGCCAGGCCGTCCTCTTCCCATCGCTTGTTCGGCGGTACGCCGATATTGTAGAAGTCCTGATCAGAGGCCACTGCGCCGTTATGGCACTGGATACAGCCAGCCTTGCCCTCGAACAGGGCCTTGCCCTTGATCTCTTCAGCGTTCAGAGCACTCTTGTCGCCCTTCAGGTACTTATCCACCTGGGATTCATACTCACCACGACTGTTCAAAGTGCGCTCAAAGGCGGAGATGGCACGCCAGGCGTCGCGAACCAAGGGCCACTCGGTACCGAATACATCACGGAATCGCTCGACATATTCAGGAATCAGTTTCAGCCGTGATTCCATGATGTCGGCCTCACCATTACCGGCTACACCACCCCTGGCAGCACCCCGTGCCTGCTTCTCATTGGAAGAGGCGGAACCAGCCCAGAACTGGCGGGGCATGTAACCGCTATTGACCACGGTCTGACTGTTGCGCCAGTGGACGGTACCGGGATAACCACGGGAGAAGTCCTCAGCCCATGCCCAGCCCTGATCGGGTTCGTGGCAGGTGGAGCAACCGGTGGAGGCATCACCACCGAGACGCGGATCGAAAAAGAGTATCTTGCCCAATTCGACCTTTTCGGGGCTCTGCAGGTTATCCGGCGGAATTGGCGGCGCAGGCAGAGGCGCCAGAGGCGCAGGCCCTTTGGCCATCTTTGCGGCTGCCGGCGCTGCAGCCGGGGCAGCAGACTGTTCCGCCGTCACCTGGGCAGCGCAACCGGCCAGCAGTGCTGTCGTGATGGCAGCGGCCAACAGGGTTGGAGTCTGTTTCATCTTACTCATCGCTGTCTCCTCGACGTTTAGTTCTTGACCTGAGTCCAGTTTTCGATCACTGGATACTCAGCCGGATAGGCTTCCTTGCAGACATACTTGCTGCTGGTCAGAGGCTCACCGGACATGGAGAGCAGGAATGCCTTGAGATCGCTTCTCTCCTGTTTGGAGAGCTTCAGAGGCTTCAGCAACTTGCTCTTGCGGCTATCTTTGCCACCGCCCTTGTTGTAGAAGGCGATCACATCATCCAGCGACTTCAGCATACCGTTGTGCATATAGGGCGCGGTGTATTTCAACTCACGCAGACTGGGAGTCACGAATTTACCCATGTCGTCAGCATTCAGGGTGACGTTGTAGTAACCCGGATCACGCTTCAGGTTCATGTAGTTCTCGATACCCTGAAACATCGCAAAGGCGAGGAATGCCTGGTGGTTCATCGGGTCGAGGAAGACATCAAAGTTCTCGGGAACACCGGTATTATGGGCCTTGCCATCAGAGGCCAGCGGACCGTTGTGGCACTGGATGCAGCCACCCTTGCCCGCGAATACCTTCTTGCCGCGCTTGGCTGCAGCGGACATCTTGCCGGTATCGATAGGCGCTCCGCGAGAGGTCAGGGTCTTCAGGTACTCAGGGATCAACTTACGGATCTTACCGTTTGACGGTTCGCCCATGCCCGCAGCCTTGAACATCTCAAGATATTTTGGATCCTGCTTGACACGCTCCTGCATGATCCGCATATCCATATTCATGATGTAGTCTTCCGTGAGCATCTCACGGGTCATATCGTTCAGGTTGGTGCCGATACGACCATCCCAGTTCCACACCTTCTTATGTGCCGTGTTGACCAGACTGGCGCTGTTGCGAAAATGGCCATTGCCCGGATAACCCGGAGAGAGCGCATCGGGATGCGCATACCCATGCTTCGGTTGATGGCAGTCGGCACAGGCGATACCTGCATCTCCCGACAAACGGCGATCAAAAAACAGCCGTTTACCCAACTCTGCCTTTGCCTTGTTGATCTTCAGATCAGGCAGAGGCGAAATATCGGGATACTTGCCGGCCTGTGCACCGAACGTCATACCCAGTCCCAGCGCTGCCGCCAGCAGGGTATGTCCGGTCTTGACTCGTACACCCATTGGATTTCCTCCAAGTCAGATTATCAATTATCGGTATTCCGAAAATTCTGAATCCGGACCCCGGAACTTAATTGATCTGCCGACGGTCCAATTCGATTCAGCTATTTGCATATTCCGAGCCAAATCCTATCCTGACCAACAAACCCCGGTTTTTCCTATGGTTAGAGCCAGGCCATTGATACAGATCAAGAAATCCCACTTCCCCCAGCTGAATGATCTGTTCCAAAACGCCCCGAACAAATCACTCAGGCACATCAAATCGTTCAACATTCCGAGCACTCGCCCGCTTCGCTCAGATGAGAAGGGTGGCGCAGACAAAGGCACCAAAGATTCAGAAGATCGGCTCACAGCCACCGTAGGCTCAGCTTCAGCCGAGCCAGCCCAACTACAGTCGAACCTACAAACGATTTATTTAAGGAGCCTCTGATCAAGTCATGAATTCATATCTTGTGCCCAGAATATCCAGCTTCTGCGTAGCAAATCTCGGCAACGGCTCCATGCGTTGCCTACCTCCTGCATCCATGTAGTCGTTCGCAATAGCCAGCTATCCCCGACAGGGATGTAGGGGAGGAACGTGAGTAGGGAGCGGTAGCGTTACGGGTGATTTGCGCCTTGAATCTGAATATTCTGAATCACAATCCACTTCGTCCAGACTTAATCAGAGGCTCCTTAACTACCGGGTTAATAGCGTTGGAAGGGAGGGTTTTGAAAGCAATCAGGTAACTATTCAGCTCTTGACTCTGGCAAGAGCTGAATAGTTACGGAATCAGTTACCGGCATTCAGATGGCGCACCGCCTGAAGTAATACCTCGGGCGGCGTCTCATGGGGAAAGATGAAGCGCAACTCTCCATCTGGGGCGATCAGGTAGGTGGCGGCAGAGTGATTGACCGCGTAACCGAAGGCCGAGCCCTCTAATTCCACCTCGTAGTATTGCGCGCCATACTGCTTGGCAACCTTTGCCACGGCTTCTTCCGTGCCCGTCACACCGACCAGATTGGGGTGAAAATATTCCACATAGTCGGCCAGCGACTCCACTGTATCGTGTTGCGGATCAACACTGACAAAGATCGAGACCGTCTTCCGCAACTCCTCATCACTCAACTCACTGAGCGCCTGGGTCAGAAAAGAGAGTGATGTCGGGCAGACATCGGGGCATCTTGTATAGCCGAAATAGAGGAAGATCGACTTGCCGCGGAGCTGCCGAGTATCCAACGGCCCATTGACCGAAGCGAGCACAAAATCCCCACCCGGCGGGGCCTCAACCTGCTCCAGCACCTCATCCTGCCTAGGCGCCTCAGCCCCGGCAACGGCACTGAGCGAAAGAAAAAACAGGCAGAAAAACAGTGACATGAGGAGTCTTTCAGACATATTCATAACCTCTTATAAATAACCCATTGGAATATCTCAAGATTACCCGAAGTCGTTCATCCGGTCATTGCCAATTAATGATGATTGGCCGCCCCACTTCTGCCTCGTCAGAAAAAGAAAACCCGGAGACACCAAATGGCGTATCCGGGTTAAATTGGGGTATCCCAAAGGAGGATGGATTCTATGTTAGTCGTTTAAGTCTTGCGACGCTGTGAACGGACCAGCAGAATGCCAGCCAGGAAGACCAGCAGAGCCACACCCAACGGCATCCCGTAGATATAGACGTAGTCGATCTCCGGCGGCAGTAACAGCCAATACCAGGTACTCAGAGTATGCTTGGAGCCCACCTCGCCGTTGCTACCATCCCAGTTGGCGAAGGAGATCGGCATGAACTGCCCTTCGGCAAAGTCGATATCCCCCTTCTCACCCCCGCTCAGCGGACGACGCATCACCACCTGCCATTTGCCATTCTTCCAGCTGCCATTCGCCTTCAGACTCTTGTCGTCCTCGCGAAACTTCAGCTTGGCATCCGGACCGCTGCCCTCCAGCAGCATCGCCTGGGCCTCGCGCTTCGGCTCAACGCTGCCGGCATTCCAGTACCAGATGGTAGTGTGATGACTCTTGTCACCGTGGCGGTAGAGCGGCTTCTCCACCATCGGTGACGACATATAGGCATCCTCCAAGGGGAACTGGATCGCAAACGCATCCGAGTGCATCTCCTTGCTCTCATCCTGCAGATCAGTGAAGTAGTCGATACCCGGCCGACTCTCGGTGCGGTCATCCACCTCCAGTAGGAAGGCGATCTCCTGGTCGTTGTAGAGCGCCCGCACCGTCACTGCGTCGTTAAGCGGGGTAAAGAGTCGATCCTCCTTGATGATATTGGGCACCAAATGCAGGGTGACTGCACTGGCGCTGTTCCAACGCGTATCTTCCGCTGAACTGGGCAGATCACCCTCCACTTTCGTGCCAGTTACCACCGCGCCGTCCTTAGGCTGCACCGTGGTCTCACGCAGACTGTAGACAAAATTGGCGATATGCCAGCGATCCTCCAGGCTGACCGGATCCTTGTTGCCCTCTTCCACCGCCCGGTGGGCCGGCATCGGCGTGCCGGGTATGCCGATCGAGAGACGAGTGTAGATCGCCTTGATGGTCTCATCCCGCTCCTGCTCAGCAGCGGCGGTCGACTGGGTGGAGCGCCAGGTCCAGGGCTTGGTCAGGTCTCGAGGCCAGATGCGATTACCCCAATCGTCCTCCAGCTTCTTGCCGGAGACGATATTGCCCCTGCCCTCCTTGCCGTGGCACTCCTTGCACGATTTGAGGAAGGCCTCACGTCCCTTCGCCACCGACTCCTCGCTGTAGGGGATCTGTCCTGTCAACGGCTCCACATCGGTGATCTTTCTGAAGTCATCCTTGGTGTAGTGGCCATCATCGTCGAAGGCATCCTCATCCGCCTCTTCCGGCGGCCAGGCGGAGGTAATATCGAAGCGCTTGATTACCGGGATCAGACTGCGGATCTGCTCGTCGCTCATCAGCGGCCCCCAACCGGGCATGGCGGTACCGGTCAGTCCAAATTTGATGGTGTTGAAGAGATCCTCATCCCGTGGCAGTTCGGTGCCCGGCGAGGTCTTGTATTTGAACAGAGCAAGGGAAAAATCACGCGGTTTTGGGTACATATGCTCGGCGGCGATACCGTCACCCGCCCCCTGCTCACCGTGGCAGACCTGGCAGCGGAACTCATAGAGCTCCTGGCCCTGGATCTGCTTACGCTGCGCCAGCACCTGATCCTTCATCCCGGTGACCTGCTTGGAGACTGCCGGATCCCAGATGCGTGGCACCTGACCGTTGTAATCAAAGAGGAAGGTGATGACGTTCCAGACATCCTCCTCACTGAGCATCTCATGCCAGACCGGCATCGCTGAGTTCCAGGGCGTGCCTTCCTTCGGCAGACCAGGACCACCGGTGGTGATACGCCAGAACAGAAACGACTCCTGCAGCTGCGGGATAATGGTCGGATCCTGGAAGTTGATCGGCTGCGGATTGAAACCCTGGGCGTAGTGACCCTGGCCGTTCAGCAGATCGCCGTGGCAATAGAAACAGTTCTGATAGTAGACGTCACGCCCTGCGCTCACCGCCTCTTTGTACTTCTTCCAACCCGTCTCCTTATCAGAGCTCAGAGTCTTAATGATCTCCTCGCGGATCGGATTCTCCAACGAGGCCAGATCGAAGCTCTTGCCATAGGCCTTCACCGACGCAGGTGGCGCCGGATGCACCTGACGCAGCTCTACCGGGGCCTCGTTGGAGGGCTTCACCATGCCATAGACGGTGTAGCCGATGATCGCCGGAATGATGATCAGCAGCGCCCAGCGCACTACCATCAGATTATCATTGCGCAGCGTAGCGAGAACCGGCGCCTGAAACTCTGTCCAGCGGGCGTCATCAAACGAGAAGTAGAGCAGCACGCCGATGATGGTGATGATCATGTACTGGATCATCAGCGTCTTCGGCAGCAGCGGCGGGAAGGCACTATCAAACACCAGGTAGGCGACGACGATGACCAGCACCGCCTGCCAGAATGCGGGGATCCTGAATGACTTCATTATTTTTTCTCTGCCAGAAACGTCACGATCATCCGTAGCTCTTTCACCGTCATCTTCTCGGCAAAATCGAGGGGCATCGCCGGCGGAAAGCCCTCAACAATGACCGCCGAAGGATCGACAATACTCTGACGGATCTCCGCCTCGCTCAGACGCGCCCCAACTGCCCCCAATCCCGGCCCCACCAGGACATCTGCTGAGTCCATCGCATGACACGAACTACAGGCATACTTACCCAACGTCTCTTCGGCGGTCGCTGCTGACGCCGAAAGAACCCCACCAGCCGCCGGCATCGCCGCTGCAACCTCCGCTGCCGCTTCGGGCGATGGCAGGGAGACGGTCACCTCATTGCCATCTTTCGCCTGTAGATAGGCGATGATCGCATCGATCTCCATCGCCGACAGCTGGATTGGTGGTTTATCGATGGCAGGCATCGGTGAGACGGTGTCGTTAGAACCCTTCTTGCCCCAACCAGCGACCACAAAACGGCTCGGATCGAGCATCGATTCATGGATATAACCCGCCGCATCCTTCGCCTCTCCTTGATAGCGGGGATCAGCCAACCGTTTAGCCGAGGTACTCACCATGTCCATGCCCTGGATATCCGGCGCCCGTCCTAACGGGGGCGGCTTGTGACAGAGGGTACAGGTACCCTTGTTCATGAAAAGATCCTCCCCCATGGCGACAAATGCATCCATCGTTAGAGAATCCAGATCGACCCTTCTCTCCACCGGCGCCTCCCCTTCCACCTGGGGCAACAACTGGGTTACTAAGGTAAACACCAAGGTCAATCCCAGGCTAAAACCGATTATCTTGATAAAGATATTCGACCTCGCCCGCTCCCCTGTGGATGCGCCATGCGTATCCAGATCCTTTCCCGAAAGATTTGTCATGCCGCCCCCCCCTCGGTGACCACCACCGGTTTCGCCTGTTTTGTCCCACTCAGATTGGCAACCCAGAACATGAACAGCACAAACAGCAGAAACAACACAGTAACGATGGTGATCATATTGCCCGCGTAACCGATAGTCGGAATGAAGTTATCCGGTGAGTTGTCTTTCATCACCGTATAGACATGCCAGTGGGTCTTCACCGAGGAGCGCACATAGCCCATCAGACCCATCAGCCAGGTAAAAGCGATCGGCAGGGCAAACAGGGCATACTGAGCGCGGTCCGGGATCTTGCCCCAGTGCGAAGGCAGGGTCTTGGCGTTCTTGAACATCAGCGCGTCGATGACGATACCGGAGATGATCACCACCAGCGTCGACGACACCTGAGCCACCGAGGAACCGACCTTGTAGACGGTGTTGGTGAAGTAGCCATAGTAGACGCCGAGAAAGATGACATTAGCTATCGCCACCACATAGATCGCCACCACATAGATCGCCACCATCAGCGCATTGCCGATAGGCGCCCAGGCCACCGTCGCCACCTTGTCGGAGCGGCGGTAGAGCTGGAACGAGAGGAAGGTGACGATCAGCATCAGGTTCACCGCGATATTCTTCGCCGGCATGATCCCCAACGGACCGAGGAGATGGTGGTGGCTGCCACCCAGCTGGGCGATTTCAGACGCCGACAGGATCAGCGTATGCGGCGTCACCCAGGTAAGGAAACAGACCACCAGCACAAACGCGATAAGGCTGATCAGCGGTTTGTAACGCTCCGACCCCTCGGTGCGCGACATGCCCGCCCAGAGGTAGTAGTTACCCGCCAGCAGAATGGTACCGATCAGCACCGCCTGCACAATAAACAGCCAGGCCAGGATGCCACCCATGGCAGTGATGCCCATCTGCTGGGAGTAGGCGTAGATCTCAGCCATTAGCCAGTAACCGGCGAAGGGCAGCGGCAGAAAGGCGAGGATGGCGATAAAGTTGGAGGTGTAGCCCATCCAGTCGTAGTGGGCCCGTTTCTCTGGGTCCTTGGTGCTGAGAAACTTATAGGCCGCATAGGCGCCAACCACCGCGCCACCGAAGCCGATGTTGGCGATAAAGCGATGCAGGTTGATCGGGTTCCACAAAGGCCCCTTCATCACCTCCCAGATATTGCCGATCACCGCGCCGACCTCGTTGACGCCGGAGGGGGCCATCATGAAAGTGGCCCAGGAGTTGGACATCACCATGATGGTCATGCCCGCGCCGTTCAGCAGCAGCCCCAATGACAGATGCACCCACTTGGCGTTGCCGTAACGCATCGCGTTCCAGCCATAGTAATAGGTGTAGAGGAAGAAACTCTCGAGAAAAAACAGCCCAGCATAGACCAGCCACTGGGCGCCGAACACGTGCATCATATAGCCCATAAAGTCGGGATAGAGCAGAAACAGCGCCAGGGCCAGGGAACCCCCGAAAATAGCAGTAATCGAGAAGCCGGTGAGGCTGATCTTCATGAACTCATGGGCCATGCTGTCGTAGCGTTCATCACCGCTCATCACGCCAACCAGCTCGATCACCAACACAAACAGCGGCACCGCCAACACCAGCGCGCCAAAGAACAGGTGCATCTGCGCGAGAATCCACACCACCGCGCGGCTGCTGACCCCGATGTTGGGATAATCTCCACGGCTTGGCTGGGGCGCAGCAATCAGCTCAGGTTCATCGGACTCGGTAGCAGCAAGATCCTCCGCTGGCGTAAAATCCATCCCCTCAACGTGGACCCGGCCGATCGGCGCGATATCACCATCACCCGCCATGCCTGCGCTAGCAGCGGAGAGCCCGACGGCAAACAGCAGAACCATCAGCCCCCCCCGGAGCAGCCCGGGACTCACCCTTTCAAACAGGCTACGCAGTCTCATCTGCCTCATTATCGATTCCCCTTGCCGCTAACCAGCGGGCGTCAGATCCACGTTCAAGGGCAAGCCCTGGATACTCATGATCATCTGATCAAGCCCGTAAAACGCTACCAGCACTGCAACAAAGGCAGCCCCCCAGATAAGCAGGGTGGCAGGCATCCCGAGTTTATTCTGTTCGCTCATATTCCCTCTCCTAACCGTGGTGGACCACAACGCCGCCGGAATAGATAAGCAGCCAGTAGAAGAATGCCAGCACTCCGACCAGGACGGAGGCAAATAACTTTGGACCCCAATTTTTAGCCGAAGCAGAGTGCTGTTCTTTCTCAGACATATTGAAATACCCCTTCCCCAGTGACCGTGAACCCAGCTCCCGCCTAGCAAGCAAATACCAAGCCAAAGCACCCACTCTTCCAAAGCACTCACTCCAACCCCTTGGATTACAGTGGTTTTAACCATTTACCCCACTCCAACTCAGTTTTCATGCAGGCAACTTCGATCCACCTCAAACCCTCTACAGAAAATAAATGAACGATTCTTTCAGCCGCTCCAGCAAAACTGCATCAATTTTTTCAACCCAGCCCGCCGAGCTTCCGCTCAGACACGCGTCGACCGACACACCAGAGGACAAACAATCTCACCGAGAAAAATTGAACGATTTGTTCATTTTTCCACCTCTTGAGGCTACGATCTAAACATCTCATTCCATGCGGCCGGCCATTTTGAACGGGATAATGCTCCACTCACCACTACCTACCGCTCCAGCGCTTTGGCACCGTATTTGCTAGCAAAGGAAAGATTCATCTCCACCAGGCCAGCCATGAATATGCGATCAAAAGCCGAACAGGCACTCATCGAACTGATGAAAAACGGCGATGAAGCCGACCGCTGCTATGCCGCCAGAACACTTGGCACCCTGCACAGCCAAAATGCAGTTGAAACGCTCATCGCGCATCTAACCGACGAGGATATCGACGTCTGCGTCGACGCCGCCGAAGCCCTTGGGCGGATTGGCGACCCGACAGCCGTACCACCACTGCTGAACTCTCTGTCGAAAGAAGAGAGTGGCGAGGTCTGCACCGCAGTCACCAGCGCGCTTGGCATGCTTGGCGGCGAAGCAGCGATCGATGCACTAAAGAAGATCGCAGTGGAGCGTCCCG
The DNA here is from genome assembly GCF_001443665.1 of endosymbiont of Ridgeia piscesae. Taxonomy (NCBI): domain Bacteria; kingdom Pseudomonadati; phylum Pseudomonadota; class Gammaproteobacteria; species endosymbiont of Ridgeia piscesae. The sequence continues at coordinate 106,607 of NZ_KQ557123.1, forward strand.
AAGCCATTGAGTGGGAAGACGACTGGGATAGATGGTGGGATGTCCAGCTTGCCGCGGTAGAGGCACTGGGCAGATATGGCATCGAGGATGCCACTGAGCTGCTGGTCGACATCATGGACAGCGATGCCAGCCAGGACATAGATGCCGAGATCTACCACGCCCTCTCCAGCATCAAGCAGCGAGGCTTTGAAGTACTCTGTGAACGGCTCAAATCGCCTAGCGCGATGCACCGTCGTCGTGCCGTCGCCGCCCTTGGCCGCAGCGGCTCGCCGGATGCCAGCAGCAAGATCGGTCAGAGCCTGCGTGACAAGGCCCCCGAGGTACGCGCCGCCGCCGCCACCGCCCTCGCCAAATTAGGGGCCCACCATTATCTGTCCGCAATAGTGCTGCTATTGCGGGATGAAGACGAAGATGTCCGCTCCGCTGCGGTGGAGGCCAGCAGCCGGCTTGCAGCCAGCCAGGGCGATCCCGAACTGTTGCTCAAGGAGAGCAGCAGCCTGCTCGTCGACCCAAACAGCCTAGTGCGAACCACCACTCTCAAAACCCTCAGCGGGCTGATCCAGCCGGAGGCACTGGAGCAAACAACACGCCAACTGGTCGAACAGAACTTGAGTCACACCGACTTCAATACCGCCGCTGCTGCTGCCGATCTACTCGCCGCCAACCACGCCAGCGAGTCGATCGAGCCGCTCATCGAGATGGTCGGCAACAACACCATCTACTCCATGGCCCGGCGCCATGCAATCCTCGCCCTGCGCAGTTTTGGCATCAACAATAGAGCGATCATCGATGTCCTGAAGAGCGCTGTCCTCGACAAGGATCAGGCGGTACGCATCGGCGCACTCAGCCATCTTGAACAGTTTCCGCTTCAGGAAGATGAGGCAACCGATCAGCAGCCACAGCGTCCACTCGATATTGTGCTGGCTGCGATCAATGGCGAACTGATCAAACCGGAAGAGAGTGAGCTGCCGCCCATTAGCCAGACGGTCGAATTCGACCCCGAGGCCGACAAGATCCTACCCAAGCAGACCGAAGATGAGACCGCTTCTGATGAGCAAGCAGCGACCAGCACCCTGGCAGAGATCACCGGAGCAACAGAAGAGGCTGCCACAACTGCACCGCTGCAACTGCCTGAGCAACCCGGCAGAGTGGTTGAGGTTGGCGAGGTCAACAAGGCGATCTCGACCCTCGATGCCATCGCCATGGACAACGTGGAGGCGACCCTGGGCATAGGCCAGGAGGAGCCGACCGCGGCGCCCGAGTATGACCAGGAGACCGAGGAGTTCCTCAAACTGGTGGAGCAAAACAATCGCACCGCCATGCGAATGAAGAAAAACCGCCGCACCATCCCGCTCGAAGACGATCTGCGCATTCTCGGCCTGCGGGTGCTGACGAAGCAGACCGATGAACGGGCCATCGCCGCAATGCTTCAGGCACTCAACGACGACAACAACGAGATCAGGTATGAAGCCGCACTCGCCATCGCCGAGGCCGCCAAACTCAACCGCGACGCAGCAGGGCTGATGAACGCCATGGGTTCCCTGATCACCCAGCTCGGTCTAGGCGACGAGGACCAACAGATCGCCTGCGCCCGCGCCCTCGGCTATCTCGGCAACAAGGCGGCGATCCTGCCGCTGCTGGATGCACTGCAGTCTGACCTCACCCAGACCAAGATCGAGGCAATCCGCGCCCTCACGAACCTCGCCTTGCACGGCTCTGACCCGGTTGAGGCGGACCACATGGTGACCAAGCCCGTCTCTCCCAAAACGATCGTCCGCAAGATCAAAGGCATGCTGCAGAGCCAAAAGAACGGGGTGCGCATCACTGCCGCCAACGCACTCAGCGAACTGCTGCAGCTCGAAGCACTGGCGGATGAGATCCCCGACACCATCGAGAGGTTGATTGCCACCGCCTTCCTTGGCAGCGGCGAGCATGCGCGCCCAATCGGCAAGATACTGCGTCAGATCGACGCCGAAGCCAGCGCACAACGCCTACTCAAAGAGCTGGCCGAGGTCGACTCCAGCGCTGAACGGCGCTTTGTCATCGAAATGCTCGAAGAACTGTTTGTTTCCCATTCCCAAGAGGGTCAGCCGCAGCAGGCGGCCTGATCCACCAACAAGACTCCACAGGAGATTCAGCACATGAAGAAGTTGATCACCGCGCTCAGCATCGCCGGCCTCTGCGCCCTACCCCTGGCAAGCCAGGCGGCCTACAAGGAAGGCGCTGTCAGCAACGGCGGCACCATCACCGGCACTATCACGTTTGCCGGCAAGGACCTAGCGCCAAAGACCTACAAGATCAGCAAAGACAACGACGTCTGCGGTACCGGTACCCGTGAGATCGACTATGTCCGGGTCGAAGGCGGCAAGCTGATGGACGTGGTGGTCTATCTCGACAAGGTCAAGAGCGGCAAGCCCTTCCCCGCCGACGTGGCGGACGCCACCATCGATCAGCAGGGCTGTGAGTTCAAACCCTTCATGCAGGTGATGCGCAACAACTCCAAGCTCAACGCGGTCAACAAGGATCCGATCCTGCACAACATCCACACCTACGAGCTGATCCGTGGCGACGCCAAAGGGCCGAAAAAGACCATCTCCAACATCTCCCAGCCTGAACCCAATACCGTCACCAGCACCATCAAGATGAAGAAAGGGCCGGCGATGAAGGTCGAATGCGACGCCCACGACTTCATGCACGGTTTTGTCTTCGTTGCCAAGAACCCCCTACTTCGCCAAGATAAAAGCAGACGGCAGCTTTGAGATCAAGGACGTACCGCCCGGTAAATACAAGATCAAGGCCTGGCACGGCTTTTTAAAGAACCAGAAGGGCAAGGTCACGGTTGAAGCCGGTGGCACCGCAACCGTCGACTTTACCTTCAAGTAAGACAGAGGAGAGACCAGGCCATGGCGCTATTGAAACGATTCAATCTGGCACCGCTTGATTACATGGCGATCATCGCCGGCATCATCAACGCACTGGTGATTGGTTCCATCGTTGTCTACTGGTTTCTCAACCAATAACAAAAACCTGATACGGGTTGCGGGGTGATCCCTGCGACCCGTTATCTATCTTCTGATAACGACCAACAGCAAAACGACCCGATACCATGTCATCGCAAGCACAGACCCAACCCACGCAGACTGCGCCGCTGCCGGAATACCGCTCGATCCTGCTCGCAGTCGACTCCTCCGACCACGCCAACCGGGGCACCAGCGAGGCCGTCGCCCTGGCATCGATCTGGCAGAGCGATCTCACCGCCGCCCACGTCTACGCAGCCAAGCTGCACGACGTGCGCTTCCGCCAGATGGAAGGTGGTCTGCCGGAGCAGTTCCGCGAAGAGCAGGAGTTGGAGCGCCAGCGCGATGTGCACGATGACCTAATTACCCGTGGCCTCTCAATCATCACCGACTCCTACCTGGATCAGGCTGAGCGCGAGAGCCGAGAACAGAACATCGAACTCAGACGCCGCTCACTGGAGGGCAAGAACTACCGCGAGCTGGTGAACGAAACCAACAGCGGCAACTACGACCTGCTGGTGATCGGCGCACTCGGGCTCGGTGCGGTCAAGAGCAGCCGCCTCGGCACCGTCTGTCAGCGTGTTAGCCGCCGCAGCGAGATCGACACCCTGGTGATCAAGGAGCCGCAACGCTCCATCGCCAACGGCCCGATCGTGGTCGCGGTGGACGGCTCCGCCAAATCCTACGGCGGCCTGCTCACCGCCCTCAGCCTGGCGCAGCAGTGGCAGGTGCCGGTCAAGGTGATCTCCGCCTTCGACCCCTACTACCACTATGTCGCCTTCAACCGTATCGCCGGCGTGCTCTCCGAAGAGGCGGGCAAGGTATTCCGCTTTCAGGAGCAGGAGAAACTGCACGAAGAGATCATCGACTCGGGTCTAGCGAAGATCTACCAGGGCCACCTCGACGTGGCAAAACAGGTCGCCGCCGACCAGGGTGTCGAGATCGAGACCACACTGCTCGACGGCAAACCCAACGACGTCATCGACCGCTATCTGAAACGGGAGAAACCCTCCCTGCTGATAATTGGCAAGCTCGGCATCCATGCCGATGAGGGGCTCGACATCGGCGGCAACGCCGAGGCACTGCTCAACGACTGCGACTGTGCCATCCTGCTGAGTCAGCGCGAATACCAACCACCGGTGGAGAAGATCGCCGCCGTCACCACCTCATGGACCCACGAAGCGGAGACGCGCATGAACCGCGTGCCTTCCTTCGTACGCAACATGGCACGCATGGCTATCCTGCGTTACGCTCAGGAACGCGGCCACACCGTGATCACCGAGAGCATTGTCGAAGAGGCCACCGCTCAGCTGATGCCCGGACACGCTGAGGATGCAATGACCGAGATCGTAGAAGCCTACGACAAGGGCGAGCTGAAACGTAAACTCAACGCAGAAGAGGCAATACGCTGGAACGACGATGCCAAGGCACTGCTGCTGACCATCGATAACCTCTCTCTGCGCGGTAACCTCAGCATGCGAGCCGAAAAGAAGGCCCGTAGCGAAGGCAAGCGCCAAGTGACCATCCACCATCTGCAGACCTTTCTGGATGACCCCAGCCAGCACAGTTCCGGAGCTGCCTCTTCTGCCTATGGTCACCCTCCCTCGACCACCCAAGCAGATGAGGCAGCTCCCTCTAATCTCCACTGGCAGGCCGCGGCACTAGCGCGTCTGATGCGGGTGCCAGAAGGCTTCATGCGCGACGCCGCCAAACAGCGCATCGAGGACTATGCCCGCGCCCAGGGGCTGAGTGAGGTCAGCCTGCAAACCGCTGAAGCGGGGCTGGCCGAGGCGCGCAAGGCGATGGAAGCCCAGATGCAGGGCGACAAACAGCCCGCTGCCAGCCTGCCGGAAAAGAAAAAAAGCGCCTGCCCCTTCGCCCATCTGGCGCAACCGGCAAAGCCAATCAAGCAGGAAGAGAAAAAACCTAACCTCAACTGGAGCGACCAAGCCCAACAGAGCATGAACAGCGTCCCTGCCGGCTTCTGCCGTGAGATGACCGTGAGGGCTGCCGAAACCATCGCCACGCAACGTGGTCTTGAGCAGATCGACAGCGACTTCATCCAGCAGGTAATAACCACCTTCAAGCAGGGCTCCAGCCAGGTCAGTGAAAGCATGCCCTGGGACGAAACAGCCCGCGAACGTATCGCCCGCGCCCCCAACATGGTGCGCGGCATGCTGGTGCAGGAGATCGAAGGCTGGGCCAGGCGCGAGGGGCATGAACGGGTCGATACGCGGGCGGTAAATGCAGTCAAGCAGGTCTGGACGGAACGCGGTGTGTTCCACCTCGATCCCAACGACTCCCGTAATCAGTAAGCCCAATGCGATGAACGATCTGTTTCTCATCGCCATCAACCTCACCCGCCGCTGCAACCTCGCCTGCGCCCACTGCTACATGGACGCAGCGACCCGCGAGGCAGGCAGCGAGGGTGAGCTGACCACCGACGAGGTGAAGGCACTGCTCGATCAGATCCGCGAGCGGGGCGACGACACCATGGTGGTACTCACCGGCGGTGAACCGTTGCTGCGCCGCGATCTGGAAGCACTGGTCGCCCACGGCAACGGGCTCGGCCTGGCGATGGTAGTCGGCACCAACGGTGTGCTGCTCAACGAAAAGCGCGTCGCCTCGTTCAAAGCGGCCGGCGCGATGGGCATGGGTATCAGCCTCGACTCCCTCGATCCAAACCACCACGACAGCTTCCGCGGCTGTCCCGGCAGCTGGGAGAAAACCCTGGCCGGCATGGAGTTCTGCCGACAGGCCGACCTGCCATTTCAGGTCCACTTTTCCGTGACCGAGCAGAACGCCGATGAGGTGCAGTCGATGATCGACTTCACCAAGGCCGCCGGCGCCCACGTGCTCAATATCTTCTTCCTGGTCTGCACTGGACGCGGTGAGTCGATGTCCGACATCACCCCACAGCGCTATGAACAGGTGTTGCAGCAGCTGGTCGAGGCGCAGGACGCAAACAAGGATCTGCTGCTCCGCGCCCGCTGCGCCCCCCACTACAAACGCATCGCCTACCAGCACGATCCGGAGTCACCGCTGACCCGCGCCCAGGGCTACGAGGGCGGCGGCTGTCTGGCGGGCATCCACTACTGTCGCATCACCCCCGAAGGTGCGGTCACCGCCTGTCCCTACCTGGAGGCGGAAGAGGGCTCGATCCGCCAGGAAAGTTTCTGGCAGATCTGGGACAGTTCACCAACCTTCCAGCAACTACGCAACCCGCAGCTGCATGGCAAATGCGGCAAGTGCGAATACCAGAAGCTCTGCGGCGGCTGCCGCGCCCGCCCGGTGGCGATGGGCAACGGCCTGATGGACGCCGACCCCTGGTGCGACTATCGCCCCGAAGGCGGCGGCATCATCCAGCCGCTGATCCCGCAGATCAGCGATGAGATCCACTGGTCACCAGAGGCGCAGCAGCGCCTCTCTCGGGTGCCCGGTTTTCTGCGCAAGATGGTGCACAAGCGCGCCGAGACCTATGTACGGGAGCAGGGCGAAACCTTGGTCACCCCGGCACACATGGCGACCCTGGCGAAGAATCGCTTCAAGAAGGGCATGCCGGGCCGCCCCGCCAACATCGCCTCGATTGCCGAGGCCGGCGCCAAATCGATCTCCGAGGCCCCCGCCCTACCCTGGACCGGCGAGGCCCAGGCCTATCTCGACCAGCTGCCTCCCTTCCTGCAGCCCGGCGTACAGCAGGTGGCTGAGGATGTGGCGCGCAGCGAGGGCCGGTTTGAGGTCAACATCAAACTATTAGAGCGGCTTGAATCGGAAGATGCAGCCAAACGCGCTTTCCCCTGGAGTGAGGCGGCAGAGCAGCATCTCGCCGAGGCGCTGGCCGACAAGGCGCCCCAGGTAAGAATGTTTGTGCAACCCACCATGGAGGCGGCAGCAGAACGCGAGGTGAAGCGCCGCCACGCCCAACAGGTGGAGCTGCAGGATGTGGAGGCGGTGGCCGCCACCCTGCTGGCCGGGGTCGAGTGGTCGCCAGAGGCGCTGGCGCGAGTCAAATCGGCGCCGGAATTCGTCCGCGCCGGCATCAAGAAGGCCGCCGAGTTCGGCGCCCGCCGCGATAGCCTAGCGGTGATCGGCAGCAACGACCTGACCCGCTACCGCAACCGGGCGATGATGCGGGCGGTGATGCGGATGAAGGGCATGGGCATGAAATCCCTCGACTTCGACGCCTTCGCCGTCGCCAAACAACAAGTCAAACGACTGCAGAACAACCCCCAGGCGGAGCAGTGTTTCTCCAAGATCCGCGACTACGTGGAGGGCCACCAGGCGCCCGACGGCAGTGGCCTCGGCACCCTCGGCCACGATCTGATCGAGCGGATGAAGCAGGAGCTGAAAGAGTGAGCCAGCAGAAGATCCTGATCATCGGCGGCGGCATCTCCGGTCTCTCCACCGCCCGCTGGCTAGCCGACAGCGGCATTCCAGTGGAGCTGTGGGAGGCCGACCAGCGCCTCGGCGGCAAGATCCGCAGCCACCGGGAGTCGGGCTATCTCACGGAGAACGCCGCTGGCATCCTGATGAACTACCGCGCCGAGGTGGACCAACAGATCGACGCTGCCAGACTGAGCGAGCAAAAATGCTCCCGCGGCAGCGATATGCGCCGCTATGTGGTCCAAGGCGGCAGGCTCTGCGAGGTGCCGATGCAGGTGCCGGCACTGCTCGCCTCACCGTTGTGGAGCTGGCGCGGCAAGCTGCGCATGGCCAGCGAACTGCTGGTTGCCAGAGGCGGGAATGAGCAGGAGACAGTGAGCCAGTTTATCCGCCGTCGCTTCGGCAGCGAGATCCTCGAGAAGGTGATGGACCCCTACGTGGCCGGCACCCTCGCCTCCGATCCGGAGCAGGCCAATGCCGCCAGCGTGCTGCCGCGCATGACCGCGCTGGAACGACGCTACGGCAGCATCACCGCCGGCATGTTGATCAATCGACTACTGCATCGGCGGCGTGCCAACCGCGCCGAAGCTTTCTCCTTCCAGGGAGGCATGGGCAAACTGGTCGAACAGCTAGCCGACCACCCGCTGATCAAGCGGCTGTCTGGCACCCGTGCCACCACTCTGCAACAGAGCGGCACAGGCTGGCAGGTCGGCGCCACGGACCGCAGCGGCGCGCAGCTGAGCCGCCAAGTCGATCAGCTGGTGCTCGCCACCCCCGCCGATGCTGCCGCCGGGCTGCTGGATGGGCAGGATGCGAGACTCGCTCGGCTGCTGGATGCGATCGAATATGCGCCGCTGTCGGTACTCCATCTGGGCCTGGCCCGTAAACAGATCAGCCATCCACTCGACGGCAGCGGCTTTCTCACGCCACGCCGGGAGGGGCTGAGTTTCAACGGCAATCTCTGGATGAGCAGCCTGTTCGCGGGACGTGCCCCGAGCGGCCAGGTGCTGCTGACCAGCTACATCGGCGGGGCGCGTCACCCTGAGCGGAGCAACTGGAACGAAGCGCAGGCGCTGACCTATACCCTGGCTGATCTGCGACGTTTGATCGGTCTGCACGGCGAGCCCGATTATCTGCGGCTGGTGCGCCATCCGCGCGCCCTGCCGCTCTACCACGGTGACTATCTGCAGCGCACCCGACAGATCAGAGCGCGTGTCGAGGCACTCCCCGGCCTGCACCTCATCGGCAACTATCTAGATGGTGTCTCGGTACGTGACCGAATTGTGCAAGGCAGTGTCACGGCACAGCGGATTCTCCACAGCAGCCGATCAGAGAGCGGCGCCCAAGCCTTCAGCTACCGGCCCGCCACGGTTGGCTGAAAGAGAACAGCTCGATGAGTGATCCTGTGAACCAATCCGAGCCGGCCGGCGAATTCAAACTCTGGCGGCTGATCCTGGCGGTGCTGCTGATCCTGCTCGGCATCTCGATCAGCGCCCAGTGGTATGCCCGTAACATCACCCTGCCACGTCACTGCGAGGATCCCGACCAGACCCTGCGGCTGGCACGTCAAGTGCTGACCGAACGCACCCCCGCCGGGGAGGAGTCCCGCCGTCCCTACATTATCGCCGCTCGCATCACCTTTCTGGTGCCGCGGGAGGGTGATGAACCCCTCGATGACTACCTACAACGCCTGCGCCGGCATCTGGAACGTGAATGCCGATAACCCCACCACCGCGAACGCTCTCCCGGTTAAGCCTGTTTAAGGGATTTCTGCAGGTCTTTCTGCCGCTGCTGGGAGTGCTGATGGTGGTCGGAATGATGCACTACTACACGGTCTACGCCACCGAACGGGGCGGCCGGGAGTCCAGCGAAACCCTCAATGTGGGGCTGGCTCGGCGCATGATCAATGCGGATATCAGCGCGGTACTGAGCGATCTGCGGTTTCTAGTGGAGCACATCCAGCGCCAGCATGTGTTCGAGATGTCGCCACAGCAGCTGGCCCGGTTGATCGGGCTTGAGTTTCAGGTTTTCGCTGAGAAAAAACGCCTCTACGACCAGATCCGTTTCCTCGACGAGAACGGCCTGGAGGTGGTGAGGGTCAACTTCAACGGCGGTAATCCCCGCATCCTGCCCAACGAAGAGCTGCAGAATAAACGCAATCGCTACTACTTCCAGCAGGCCATTGAGCTGTCGGAGGGGGCCAGCTATTAATCGTTCCGAAAGTATTGGCAGTCTATTTTTGAACTTGCCAAAATATACTTTGTATCTGACATGCGGAAGAAACTCTTAATCAGCGA
>NZ_KQ557124.1:0-106960 GCF_001443665.1 endosymbiont of Ridgeia piscesae
TACCTCTTTGGTTTCGATGGTCAGTTAGCACTTCCATCAAAACCGGTAACCCTCACTCTTTTCAAGTCAGGTGTCAGATCAGGTCTGAACTACTACAGGTCAAGGTAATCTCCCGCGACACCGCTCTGACCGCGCGCCTGATACGCTACGCCAACAGTCCCCTCTACCGGGGGGTGAATCCAGTCTCATCGATCAAACAGGCAATTACCCGCATTGGCTTTCAAAAGGTCAAAAGTGCCGTCTATGCAGTCTCCACGCATGAGGTATTCCACTCGCCGAATAAGGCGATCGAGTTGCGCATGGAGCGACTCTGGATGCACTCGGTGAAGGTAGGCTCCACCGCCGCCACCCTCGCCAAGACCTATACCGATCTTGATCCCGACACGGCCTTGGTCGCCGGGCTGGTACAGAATGTCGGGCAGATTCCAATCATCACAAAGGCAGCGGACTACCCGGAACTAGTTGAAAACAGCAAGCTGCTGGACAAGCTACTAAGCAAATTACATGGGAAGTTGGGGCAAAATCTGCTCAGGTTGTGGCGATTCGATCCAGCTATTGTTGCTGTAACGAGAGCGCAGCAAGAGCTATATAGCGAGCGGGACGATGAATCGGTCGATCTCGTCGATCTGGTGCAGGCCGCCAACATCCTCACCCAGGAGGAGTCCGACCAGCCGCAGACAGCTATCGACCGTGACCGCGTACCCGCCTTTGCACGCCTCGGCCTGCCAGCAGACTCAGTCAGCCAGAGTGCCGCAATGCTCGAGAGCTCAGCTGCGGTGGCGACTGCCCTGTTCTGAACAGGCAATCAGCCCCCCTTCTCCAACAGCGGCAGAATCAGCCGCCCAAACAGCTGATCGTCGATGATCCCCATGTGGGCCCGCACCACCCGACCTTGCCGATCGAAGATCACCGAGTAGGGAATGGTGCCCCTGCGATTGCCCCAGCTGGCGAGCAACTCACGGGTATTTTTCGGGTCGGCCTGTAGTACCGGATAGTTAATCTCGAGCGAGCGTTTAACGTTTTTCAGGCGGCGCGCCTCGTCCATCCCCAGACCAATTATCTGCAGTCCGGCATCACCGTATGATGCCTGATAACGGACAAAATCCTTGATCTCGTACTGGCAAGGAGCGCACCAGGTGGCCCAGAAGTTGAGGATGACGACCTTGCCCTGCCACTCGCGCAGGTTATGCCAGTTACCCTGAAGGTCCTGATAACGCTCATCAGGAATCTGTGGCGGTTGTCCAGGCGCCGCAGCGAGCCCCAAGCTACAGCCCCACAGCAGCAGCGCCAGCAACAGGCTGAGTGATAACGAGGGACGGAGAATCTGTTGCAGCTCTCTCATTCCGGTTTAGCCTGCTGCTTATCGACCAGATTCCAAACCACCTTGTAGCGCGCCTCCAGTTCGGTCGTATAGCTGGCCATCCGCTGCGCGATCAGCGCCTGACGAACCTTGTCACGGATGCTAGCGAAGATTTTTTGTCCGCCCGGGCGACGTTCCAGGATTGTCACCAGATGGTAACCCAGCGGGGTCTCAATCACTGCGCTAACCTGTTCATCCTCAAGTCCCTGCAGCGCCTGTTCAATCGCGGGATGGCCACTGCCTTCCTTGACCCAGCCCATATCGCCACTGCGGGCCTTGCCGTAAGGATCAATGCTGTGCTCTGCCGCCAGCTCAAACAAGCTCTTGCCGTTGAGGATCTGCTCGCGCAGGGCCTCTGCCTGCTCGCGGCTTGCAACGACCAGCTGACCAATATGCCGACGCTCCTGGATGCGCCCCAGCTGAGGATTCTTCTCGAAAAAGGCGCGTAGGGTCGCCTCATCACCGGCCCACTCCTGCTGTTTCTGTTCGATCAGCATCGCTGGCAGACGCTCCCGAGCAAAGCTTGCGACCCATTCGCTGACATCAACCCCCTCTTCCTCCGCAGCCTTGGCCACCACCATCATCTCAGCACGTTTGTAGAGTTGATTCTTGATCCAACCTGGGTTGCTGGGTGCGCTAGGCTGGTTGCGTACAATATCAGCGTATCTGATCTGGATACCGTTCCCCTCCAGCAGCAGGGTATCGGGCTGTATTCTGCCGGGGACAATACGGTCCTCGAACAGCACCACTTTATATTTGTCCCGCAGTTGCTGAATGGTCAGATAGCGGATATTACGATAGCTGTCGGCAAGCCAGGCGGAACGGGCACCGGCCAATGCGTCCGGATCATTGCCGAGCTGCTGCTGCATGCTGGCGCTGAGCTCTGCCGGCAGAGTCAGCTGCTCGCGCAGCCTGTCCATGTAGTGGCGATAGAGGAGCCCGAGGCGAAAATTCTCCAATTCAGTTTTGAAACGCTCGCTCTGCTCGAGACCCAGCCGCTCTGCCTCCAGATAGAGCAGGCGCGATACCACCAACCGCTGCACCAGGGTGCCACGCAGGGCCGCCTGATCACCTCGCTCCATGGATGGGAACTGGGTAGCGAAGGGAGAACTGGCCATGGCGGAGCGCAGGTCGCTGGCGGTAACGGTGAGATCGCCCACCGTGGCGAGAATCTGCTCATCTCCAGCACGGGCATCTGCTGAGGCATGGCTCTGAGTAGCGGCCAACAGTACGACGGCGATGAGGTGGTGTTTGAATAGTTTGATAATCTGCATGGAGCGGTCCTGTCTGCCACTGAAATGGCGGTTTTAACGGGGTAGTGGAATGGCTTTTAGGCCATTGAGCTGCAACTCTTTTACAGCAGCCAGCTTACGCAGTGGGCTAGTGTAAAAAAGCGGGGTCTAGATAAAGAAGGCGGGGCTTACGCCCCGCTCTCCTTAATCAGTGGATGGGATTTGATCCCACCGGGCATCCCTGCCCGGCTATTTCCGAGTGCTCTATTGATCACTCGTCAGGGATCGCGCCTCCCAGGTCGGGTGCGGATTCATGCATCCAGGAGACGGCTGTGTCGTAATCCTTCATGATCGGCTTGCCTTTGTACTCCTCTTCATCCGCAATCCAGGGCACACCATTCTCGTTCACCTCATGGCAGGCAGCACAGCGGAAGGGACCGTGAGAGCCGTCCGGGTTGTACTGCGGAGCCTGGCGATAGGTGGTGATGTCGGTACCCGGGGTGACCGGATAGAGACCATGGATCGACTGATGGCAGGACTGGCAGGCGAGACCCGCGTGGCCCTTAGAGTAGCGCATCAGGCTGTGCTTGCCGGGCTGGTTGATGGGGAAGGCGACGCCGCCCTGACCTTCAACGAAGGGGGCTTCGTGACAATCCGCACAATGAGGTTGACCAGGAGAGAGCCAGTAATCGCGGCCATGGGTAGCTGCGTCATAAGGAACCGCAGCGGCACCGGTGGCACCTTCAGGCAGCTTCAGCGAGGCGATGTCCACTGCCGGATTGGCAGAGAGCGGTACCACGTTGATGTCGCCATCCTCGTCCTTGTTGACCATCGGACCGTCACCCTTGAGCGCGATCACCGCGATGTCGGGCACCATACGATCCTTGGCCCAGGTGTGGAGGATCTCAGACTTACCGGGAGTATCCTCACCCTTGTCGTTGAGCACCACTTTGGGATCCATCATCGCCTTCAGCTTGTCCATGCTGATGCCGATGCCCTTGGCGATCTCGGACAGGGACTTGTTGCGCAGGGTCTTGCCTTCATGTTTAAAGGCGTTGGTCAGGTTGTCACGCTGGTAGAGTTCACGAGAGAGCTGGCTGTGGCAGTTGGTACACCAGAGGCCTTTGCCGCCCTTGTCATTGCCGATACCAGAGACATTGGCCTGCATCCATTCACCAATGGCATTCAGGTGCTCGGGGGTCTCTACGCCGTCTGTATCCTTACCAGGATTGGAGTGCACGTCACGTCCCACATAGCAGCCGCCTGCCGCATCGCGGTTATCCTTATCGGCGTAAGCGTTTTTGCCATCCGGGGTGATCGGATACATATCCATATTGCCGTCCTGACGATGCGACGGATGGCAACCCTGACAGGCCGCGGTGCGACCCTGGGAGTCAGGCATGGGCACGGCTTTCTGATGTACCGAATGTATCGCCTCAGTCAGAGCTGGAACCACTTTTTCCTTGCCGGTCTTGGGGTCCTTGAACGATTTGGATTGAAGCACGCCGATGACGTTGTCGGCATGACACTTCTGACAGAGCACAGGATCACGGCCGAGACGGTTATCCGTAGAACGGCTGTTGGGATTGTAGTTCTTCAGAAAGTCGGTGCCGTTGTGATCGTCGTGCATCTCCAGAATGGAGACCGAGGTGGCCTTCAAGTTGGCGATCCAGTCGGAGGCGCCCAAGCCTTTCCAGAATGCCTTCTCTTGCTTGTACAGGGCGTACTTATCGCCGTTGGCGGTTTCATTGCCGTGGCAGTTGGCACAGTTAGGCACATCGATCGGGTTGGTACCAACGAAGGTAATCGGACGACCGTTGTGGCTGTCGAGCACCGGCTTACCGGAGTCGGCATGCATCAGGCTAACCCAGGCCTCCTGGAAGGGCTGGATGTCGGTCTCGACCAGTTCCAGCAGATCCTTGGCGGCGGCAGAGTCGGTGAATGGCGTCAGCGGCAGGCCCAGGGCATCCCAGATGCCAGGATTGGTCAGCACGATCGGCACGTTATCCAGCACCGGGGACTTGGTGAAGACTTTAGTGCCAACCTCGCCGGTGTAGTGCAGATGACCACCATTCAGGGGGCTGGCTACAGCAGCGCCGGCCGGACCATTGTCACGTGGCACCGGGATCTGGATGCCGACGAAGGCCTTCTTCGCGTCTGCGCTGGTGCCTTCCGGGTTAGTGCCCTTCAGGTCTTTATAAACGTAGAGGTGGGTAAAGTAAGCATTGGCAACGTTCTCATTGTCACCATATTTGCCGTCACCGTTGACGTCGTAGGTGACGTCCCAATACTTCAGCTTGTTGCCTTCAGCGTAGGTATTGTCCACATGGCCATAGGCGAGTTTGAAGCGCTTTTTGCCGTCAACCAGGACGGCGGGATCTTTCTCGTCGGCCTCCAACATCTCCGGATACTTCTTCTTGCCAGTCGCGGTCTTGATCACCTGGGACTGGACCGAGTTGTATGGCGGCAACACACAGCAGTAAGTGAAGTCGAAACCGGTACAATGCATACCGAGTTCGTAGTTGATGGTGATGTTGTAGTCATTTTTCGGCTTGCTGGGATCAGCAGCGACGATCGGCCCCTGATAGCGCTTGAATCCGGCGCTGGCGACATGTTTAACCGCTTTAACCGCCTCTTCCGGCGCCGCCGTATCAGCGTGCTGTTGGGTCGTACAGCCCGCCATCACCGCGACGCTAAGCGCAGTGAGAGCTATGACATTTCTGCCCATTGGAAACCCCTCTTGGTATCTCGTTAAATCCCGCGCGTAATGCAGGGATATTGTATAAAAAAGGTCAGACTATGCCCCTGTTATTTACTTCATTGCTGGGGCAAGGGGTTTTGTAACAGAAATAGGGGTTTACTGCAATTTAACTAGAGAATACATATAGTTACAATATTATAAATTGCTTATTTCATGTACTGACATGCCATGTCTAGGGCAGTTCAAACGACCGGGAAGACACCTCAATTTTACGTCGACAGAAGTTGTCTCTCCCAGATCTTTCTGGTATAGATAGCCCCCTTCACCAAAGAGGGTTTTGCAGGAGTCCATGAATGGCCGACAAGAAAGCCACTGATAGCAGTGCTGGTGCGTTTGGCTTCGAACCGTATGAGTTCAAAGAAGGCGAAGAGTATATGAATGAGGCGCAGGTGGAGCATTTCCAGCACATCCTGCAAGCCTGGAAAAAAGAGCTGATGGAAGAGGTGGATCGCACCGTGCACCACATGCAGGACGAGGCCGCCAACTTCCCCGATCCCAATGACCGCGCTACCCAGGAGTCTGAATTCAGCCTCGAGCTGCGTACCCGCGACCGCGAGCGCAAGCTGATCAAGAAGATCGACGAGGCGCTGACCAAGCTGGAGAACGACGAATACGGCTATTGCGAATCCTGCGGTGTCGAGATCGGCGTGCGTCGCCTAGAGGCCCGCCCCACTGCAGACCAGTGTATCGACTGCAAGACTCTCGACGAGATTCGCGAGAAGCAGATGATCTGATCCCCCGTCAGCCAACCCGCATAAAAAACCGGCTTATGCCGGTTTTTTCTTTCCCCATGAAAAAAACTGCCAGCACGCCCCGCTACCGAGGACGCTTTGCCCCCTCCCCTACCGGGCCGCTCCACTTCGGCTCGCTGGTCGCCGCCCTCGGCAGCTATCTGGATGCTCGCGCCAACCGGGGTAGCTGGCGGGTGCGCATCGAGGACCTGGACCAGACCCGGGCAGTCACAGGCGCTGCCGATGAGATCCTGCGCACCCTTGAGCAGTTCGGCTTTGAATGGGATGGCACGGTGCTCTACCAGAGCCAGCGCAGTGACCTCTACGCCCATCACCTGAATCTGCTGCTGCAGGCGGATCTGGCCTACCCTTGCGGTTGCTCCCGCAAAGAGATCAACCTGGCCGCCAACCAAGGGATCGAGGGCGCGATCTACCCGGGCACCTGCAGCCGCGGGCTACCGCCCGGACGCCAGGCACGGGCCATCCGCCTGCGCACCTTCGATCAGGCCACCCGCTTCAACGATGCGGTACAAGGCCCACAATTCCAACGACTCGCACAGGAAATAGGCGATTTTGTGGTACGCCGTGCCGATGGTTTCCACGCCTACCAGCTGGCGGTGGTAGTCGACGATGCCCTGCAGGGCATCACCCGGGTGGTGCGCGGCGCCGACCTGCTGCTCTCGACACCACGCCAGATCCACCTTCAGCAACTGTTGGAGTTCCCCGCTCCCGCCTTTGCCCACCTGCCGCTGGTGGTCGACCGAACAGGACGCAAACTCAGCAAGCAGTCGGGAGATGCCCCGGTCGATGCGCGCAAGCCGCTGCCGGCACTACTGCTGGCGCTCGTCCACCTGGGCCAGCCAATGCCGTCGGAGCCACCGCTCGGGCTTGACGAGTTCTGGGAGTGGGCGATCTGTCACTGGTCGATGGCTGCCGTGCCTAAAAAACTCGCCGCCCTGCCATCCCAACTTTGTTAGGGAGTCTCACCATTCGCCCGTTTCGGCTCATCCGACCAGCGCATCTGCGCCAGGGTGGGGCTGTAACGGCAGGAACAGTTGCGCCCCTCGCGCTTCGCCCGATAGAGCGCATCGTCGGCCTGCTTGATGAGTAGATTGAGACTTTCGGGACAATTTTCCTGGTCGAAGACCGTAATGCCGATGCTGGCAGTCACATGGATTTGCTGCTCTTCCCAGTCAATCGGATCATCCCGAATCACCCCATGCAGCCGCTCAGTGAAGTGACTCAGTTCGTCCGCGCCGGTCTCTGGCAGCAGAAAGATGAACTCTTCACCACCGAAACGGCCCAGCATGTCGCTCTTGCGGGTGATGTCAAGAAACTGCCGCCCCAGCTGCCGCAGCACCGCATCGCCCCCCAGATGGCCGTGGTTATCGTTGACGAACTTAAAGTGGTCGAGGTCGAGTAACAGCAGAGAGAAGACCTGCTGGTTGCGTCGGGCGACCTCGAAATAGCTACTCGCCAGATCGAGAAATGAGCGTCGGTTACGCACCCCGGTCAACTCATCAAAACTGGCGAGTTGCCGCATCTCCGCCTCGAGAGAGTGAACCCGAATGAACAGGCCGACCAGATACCAACTGGCCAGCGGCGCCACCAGCGCAAGTACGATTACCGCGATCGGCAGGGCACGAGGCAAGAAATCCTGCTGCGGCACTCCGGTCACTTCCATCATCACCCAAGCCGCCGTCAGTGAGAGCAGGATCGAGACCAGGGTAATACCCAGCACCACCCAGAAGCGTCCTAGCTTTATGATCAGTTCACGCATCGCGCCCTACTTCTCCCCTGATGACGAGGCGACCTGCTGCGCCATCTGCCGACTCAAAGCCCGGCGATCTCCCGCAGGCATTTAAAAAGTTTACGATAGGCTAGCGGCGGTTTCTCCGCCTCACGTTCTTTGCGTGCAGCCTGGATCAACTGCCGTAGACGCTGCCTATCAGCCCCGGGATACTCCGCAAAAAAGCTGCCGAACACCTGACTGTCACCCTCGATAAGCCGTTCGCGCCAACGCTCCAGGGCGTGAAAGCGATTCACCTCACCGCTGTGTTTGTTATCGAGCTCATCCAGCACCTGCTGAATCGCATCCAGTTCAGCATGCCGCAGCAGCTTGCCCAGGCGACGATAGTGACGCCGCAGCGCACCATGGGAACGAATCCGCTTCGCCTCCTCCAGAGCCGCCTGCAACTCATTGTTCAATGGCATGCGCCGCAGAATCTCCGGGCTCAAACGGGTCAACCGCTCACCCAGCTGCTGCAACGCCAGCAACTCCCGTTTGACCTGGCTCTTGCTGGGCAGCTCCTCTTCAGCCGCCGCCTCGGTCGCATCATCGTCTAAGTCGTTGATTGGATATACTCCACCACAAGCTGAGGCTGCACTCTGCCCCGGAATTCATTCACATCAAGCCGGTAGGCGAGTCGCACCTGCGACGCCAGTTCACCTATCTCCGCCTGATTGAAGGCGATGCCATCCAGCTCAGCGTCGCCCTGCTCGGTACGCAGCCGCAGCTTCAGATGACGTTCACCCACCACCCGTTGCTGCAACACCTGAAACCAGCCATCAAACAGCGGCGCGGGAAAGCCCTGCCCCCAGGGACCAGCCTGGCGCAGCAGTTGCGCCAGTTCAAGCCCCAGCGCCTCGGCCTCGAGCTCACCATCAGAGAGCAGCTCCCCTACCAGCTCAGCGGGATCGAGCCAATCGGCGGCTTCTGCCTCAAAGGCCTGACGAAAACGTTCGAGATTCTGCTTCGTCAGACTCAGCCCGGCCGCCATGGCATGGCCGCCAAAGCGTTCGATCAATCCTGCATGACGCGAGGCGATGCGCTCCAGCAGATCGCGGATGTGCAACGCTGGCACCGAACGGGCCGAGCCCTTGAGGATGCCATCCCCGCCATCGGCAAAGGCGATCACCGGACGATGATACTTCTCCTTGATACGCGAGGCCAGAATCCCCACCACTCCCTGATGCCAGTCGGGATCATAGAGGCAGAGGGCGAGCGGGATCTCGCCCTGCATCTCTCGATGAAGTTGCTGCAGCAACTGCTGCGCCTGCTCCTGCATCTGCTGCTCGATCTCACGCCGCGTACGGTTGAGCCGATCGAGCTCCACCGCCATCTGCAGGGCGGCCGAAGGATCATCGGCCAGCAGACACTCGATACCCAGCCCCATATCCTCCAGCCGCCCCGCCGCATTCAGCCGCGGACCAATGGCATAGCCCAGATCGGAGGCCACCAGCCGCGACTGATCCCGGCCCGCCAGCCGGATCAGCGCCTCGATCCCTGGCCGACAGCGACCAGCACGGATACGCCGCAGGCCCTGCTCCACCAGGATGCGGTTGTTCTGATCCAGTACCACCAGATCGGCCACTGTGCCGAGAACAACCAGATCGAGCCACTCCGCCATGTTCGGCACGGCCAGGCCACAGCGTTCAAACCAGCCCGCTTGGCGCAGCCGGGCACGCAACGCGACCAGCAGGTAGAAGATCACCCCAACCCCAGCAAGATTTTTACTGGCGAAACCATCCCCTGGCTGATTCGGGTTGACGATGGCGGCGGCCGCCGGCAGCTGCTCGCCAGGTAGGTGGTGATCGGTAACCAGCACCGGGATGCCCAGCTCGGCAGCCCGCGACACACCGCTGATGCTGGCGATACCGTTGTCGACGGTGATAATCAGATCCGGCTGCTGCCTAGCCGCCAGTTCGACAATCTCCGGGCTCAGACCGTAGCCGAATTCAAACCGGTTGGGCACCAGATAACCGACCTTTTCGCAGCCAAACGCCCGCAGCACCAGCAATGCCAGGGCAGTGCTGGTGGCACCATCCGCATCATAGTCCCCGACCACCAGGATACGCCCCTGCGCCTCCAGTACCGACTCCAACAGTGCTACTGCGGCCTCGATCCCTTTCAGGCCGGCGGCGGGCAGCAACTGCTCCAATCCAAGACCAAGTCCCTCCGCAGTCGTCACCCCACGGGCCAGATAGACCCGTCGCAACACCGGATGCAGGGTTTCGGGCAGTTCGTCTTCACCGTTGGCAGCGGTACGCCGGCTGATCTTCAATGGGCTCTTCCCGATATGCAAAATCGTGTATGGTCCGCCCTCTGAATTTCATCGGACGAGAGGTATGGCTAAGACCCAAAGTATAACGATGCCGCCGAACTCATGGGGGAGTTTTTGGTCAAAGCGAAGCGTCCCTCGAGAGTTTCTATTGCTGGCCCCGAAGTACCTATGGAGATGATGAGCCGATTCCCCCGATGCGCCGCGATGGCTTGGCGCAATCTGCTGTTCCTTCTGTTATTGGTGATGCTGAGCCCGCCGCTGCAGGCAGAGGTCTCGGCGCACCTCTCAAGTTCCAGTGTGGCGCTGGATGAGCTGTTCACCCTCACCATCGTCATCCGGGGTCAGAATGACGCCACACCCGAGCTGTCGAAACTGCAGGAGCATTTTGAGATCCAGGGGCAGGCCCACCAGCAGAGTGTCAGCATCATCAATGGCCAGGTCTCGCAACAGCGCCAGTTGAGGCTGACGCTGCTGCCCAAGCATCTGGGCCAGATTGAAATCCCGCCGATTCAGGTGGGTAGCGAAACAAGCCAGCCGCTCAGCCTGGAAGTGAGCGAATCAGCGGCAGCAACCAGCGCAGAGGCCGACTCCCAAGCCTTCATCGAGCTGCAGGTCGATCACGACTCGGCTTATCCTCAGCAGGAGATCATCCTCACCGTGAGACTGCTGATGGCCGAAGGTGTGCGCGGCGAGCAACTCTCAGCGCCTCAGGCGAACCTGAGCGACACGGTGATCCGGCAGCTCTCCAGCAACCGCTCCCACACTCGGCGTGACGGCATCGAATACCAGCTGGTGGAGCAGCGCTACTCGGTGTTTGCCTATCAACCGGGAGAGCTGAAGCTCGGCGGCGTGAAGTTTCGCGGCAGCAACGGGGGGAGCCAGTCGATCTTCAACTGGCTGCAGAATCCGCAGGCACAGGGCCTATCTGCAAGGCGTGTGTTGCGGGTCGTATCGGACGATGTGGCGGTAATGATCCGCTCCATTCCGGCGACGTTCACCGGCAAGCACTGGCTGCCAGCCAAGAACCTGCAGATCGTTGAGAACGGTGCGGGCAACAACGAGTCTGTAATCTCCGGCAAACCGCTGCAGCGCCAGATCATGCTGTTTGCTGACGGCCTCACCACCGCCCAGCTACCAAATCTGGAGTTCGAGCTGCCGACGGGGTTGAAACAGTATCCCGACCGGCCACAGTCTCAGGAGACTCCCAGCCCATCGGGTATCTCGGCCAGCCGCACGCTAAGCCTGACCCTGATCGGCAGCGAGGCGGGGGAGTATGAGCTGCCGCCCATCGAGATCCCCTGGTGGAACACCGAAACCGACCAGCAGGAGATCGCCCGTCTGCCCAGGCGCAAGATCAGGGTGTTGGCGGCCTCAGGCACACCGAGTCCACTCCCTTCCACAGCGCCTGGATCACCAACACCTCAAGAAGAGGCAGAGCCCGAGAGGCCAGCTGTCGCAGCTGAAACAAACGCATCCGGATACACTTGGCTGCTCTGGCTGCTCTGGCTGCTCTGGCTGCTGGCCATCGGCTGGCTGGCGACTCTGGGGGCCTGGTATCTGAGCCAGCGCCGCCATCCCGCTCAGAAGCCAGCCAATGCGCCCGCAGTACCTCCGACAGCGCCTCCGCCCTCTGAAGAGCAGTTACTACAGCAGCTCCTGAATGCCTACCGGCAGCGTGACCGGGAGGCGGCACGGATCGCCTGGCTGCGGTGGGGTGAGGCGCAGTGGCCGGAGCAGCCCCCCAGCAATCTCAATCGACTCGGCAAGCGCTGCAAACCTGCAGTGTCAGCGGCGATCAACGCTCTCGACCGAACCTTCTACGCTCCACAGGCAGATGATGCGTGGATGGATTATGATCCTGAACAGCTGTTGAAACCCCACAGCCGGAAGGCCGCTGAGCAGAAGCAGGAAGCAGCGCTGGTGCCACTCAACCCCTGAGGACGATCACTCCTCCTCCCAACCCCCATAGTCGAAGGTAATCTCTTCGTCCGGCTCGATGTCGCGCAGGGCGTATAGGTCAAAACCGTCGAACTCCGCGTTGCCCTCATCCTGATGGTTGAGGTAGCGCAGCAGGTTGCGACCACTGCGGCCGACTGGCTCTTTACCCTCTTCAAACACCCAGAGCACGTAGGTGCCATCGCGTTTTGCCTTGGGACCTTCATAGGTACCGATATACTCCCCCTCACTGATCGCCTGCTTGGCAAACAGGCCAACGCCGTGAATTGTTGAAGCGGCTTTATAGACCCGGGAACCGAGTTTGCTGTGTTGTTTTTTTGCCATCGGAGCGTGTTGTTCCGGTTAACGAAGAGAGGCCAGATCAACCGGAGCGTTCGATTGGGCAGGCATCACCATAGACCGCCATGATCGCCTGCAGCTCTTTCAGCACCGCAGCACGGCCATCCAGATCAAGATCGCGCACTTCTGGCAGCACCACACCAGCGGTCAATCGCTTGATATCTTCACGCACCGAACTACAGCCCTTCAGGCAGAGTTGCTCCACACTTTGATCAATCTTTGCAGCGCTCACGTTCAGCTACCGTTCATCCAGTGGGCGGAGAATTATAACCAAAGCCTGTGGCATTCTGATAAATTCCCAGGAACTACAGTAGCAATCCGATCTCCAACCCGGTTGAATAGCCGGTTTCTTCGTCAAAACAAGCAGGGTAGAAAAAATGACTTGGAGCAGACGTCTCTTATTGACCATCGCACTCATCGCTTTTCAATCTGTCAGCGCTGAATGGGGAGAGGGCTGGGATCCAGTCGATCCTCCAATCCCTACAGGCAAGGCCGACAAGGTCGAGGTAGTGGAGTTTTTCTGGTATGGCTGCCCCCACTGTTTCGATCTCGAGCCAGCGATGGAGAAATGGACGGAAAAGCTCCCCGCGAATGTGGAGTTCCGTCTGATTCCAGCACCGCTCAACCCGCGTTGGACTGTGCATTCCCAGTTTTTCTATGCAGCAGAGGCTCTTGGCGTCTTGGATCAACTGCATAAGCCACTCTTTGATGCGATGCACAAAAAACATCGCAAACTCTACACCAAACAGGCACTGATCGATTTTGCCGTGGAACAGGGTATCGATCGCAAGGCGTTCACCGACGCCTGGAACTCCTTCGGTGTACATGTAAAGGTGCAACAGGCACGCAAGCTAGGACAGCGCTTCGCCCTGGACGGCGTACCCGCGGTGGGTATCAACGGCAAATATAAGACCAGCGGCAGCCTTGCCGGCACCTATTCCAAGATGTTCAAGATCATGGATGAACTGGTTGCCAAAGAGCAGGCAACTCTCAAGCCTTGATCTGCCCCATCACCCATGAGCCCTTGGCTAAGAAGAACTCCCGATAGCGAAGGGCAAAATCACCCACCACCGACTGGGCCACGGAGGGCCTGTCGAGCAATCGGCGCTGCCAGGGTTGCAGCAAGGGCGGCACAAGCTCCCGCCATTCCGGGCGCCACTCCGCCATCAGCGCGATACGCATGAACAGCGGGGCATAGGCCACATCGATAAGCAAAAAACGCTCGGTCTGGCCAAATAGGCGCTCTGCCACAGGATCAGACAGGCGGCTAAGACTCTGCTGAAACGCCTCAAGTTTTTTCTGGTAGTCAGTTTCATCCTTGGCATGCAGAACCGATGCCTGATCCAGCAACAGACCTGAGCCATATTCGATCCATGCTTTATGCTGCGCTCGCTCGAGGGGATCCTCTGGCTGCATTTTCGGTGCATGGACCTGATCGAGGTAATCGATGATCACCGAAGACTCAAACAGCAGGGTTTCGTCCACTTCCAGCAGCGGCACTTTGCCCAACGGGGAGAGCTGTGCAAACCAGTCAGGGGGCGCTGCCAAGTCGATATGTTCCAGTGAGAAATCGACCCCCTTCTCTTTGAGCGTGATAACGACTCGCTGGGCAAAAGGGCAAAGAACAAAACTAATCAATCTCAGGACCATGGCTCCTCCCGCTACTTTGGCTCTTTTTAGCATCTATTCAGAGGTGAGTCATGGGAATCTACCAACCGATTCGAACCATCCGCGCAGAGTCTTCCAATCCATCCAACTGTGAGCAACTGAGATTTTCATCGACACCCTCTTTTTCTTCCATCCACCGGCACGGAAGAAAGCTAAAACCCCATCACAAAAAGGTGACCTGAAGAAAATTTTCCCTTACGATCAATCCCCTACTACAGTATATTCAGGCATGTTGGAAATAGCGCTGGAGATGCTTCCAACGAGGGATCTTGCGGACCGGAGCGGGCTGGACCGACACCTCGAACAACCCAAACCACCCAGGATCACTCTGTTGGTTTGCGAGCAGCAGAGAGGCAATGACGGGAAGAAAAAATCTCTAATGAATTAAGACTTCCTGACGACAAACAGTTTGTAGGCGCCCAACTCTTGAGTGGTATCATTGTCCGGCGCAGTAGATTCTTATCCCTTCGTATTGAACGAGACCACCGCAATCGGAGTGGGCAAGGTTTGGATTGGCGGGAAAGACTAGGGTGAAGGCCCTATTCCCAGAGCGAGAGATCCTGTTACGCGATGGCAAAAGCAAGCCGAGTCGGTTTCAAAATTCCGGATCAGATCAAGCCCGACACAAAACCCTTCTATGCAAATGCAAAAGAAGTAAAAGTCTGGGCTGAACGACTTCCTGTCGCCAACATCGGTGAAACATCCCGTCGTGTATTTAAGGCACTGATGGAGTTCAATCGCGCGCTCATCCATCCCAAAGAGCGGATGATGAGTGTCGAGGCCTTCCGCGAACCAGTTCGTTACATCTGCTCCAACCTCGAAAAACACTTCATCAACGTCGGCTTTCCCCTGTCGGGCAAAGCACGGAAGATCGCCCTGCTAAGCCGTGAGCTCTGTGACGAGCTTGCCACCGCCTACAAGTGCGTGGTGGAGGACCTACTCAACTCGGCCAGCGACAAGTCAGACCAGAAGGTGCTGGGCGTTGCGATTCACAGAGCAATGATCTACCTGTCAGCGGTCCTGCATCAGTCCGCACTGGTTTACGAGCCCTACCCCTCCAGAATCTGGCGGGAGTTGCACACACTCCACCGGCTTGCCCGCCGCTACAGCCTCCATGCGCTTCCGGTCAAAGACATCGTGGAGGGTGAGCCCGAAAGCTCGACCATTGAACAGATCTACCTGCGGGTGCTGCTTTACGCGCTCGCTTCTCCCTACAAGCTGCGCCAGGCAGACAATCGCTATCTCTACAAGGACCTGATGGAATGGAGTCAATACGCACGCCTCTACAATCAGGGCGAGGCGCCGCCAGAGGCCTGTTTTGTGGTTCGGCAGGATGCAGATCTGCAGCCAGCTCACCATTCGCTGATGGAGGTTTCAGCCGAACACCGCATTCTTTTGCTGGATACCCGCCAGTTGATCGAGAAACTCCAGGACCATTTCGACGATGAGCACAGCAGCTTTGCCGACAGTGGACTGCTGATCGGCGCAGATCGTTACTCCAAAGGCTTACTTCAACAACTGATCAGCCTCTGGACTACCGCCCCCCAACGCGAGTTCGTCCGCACCAAACTGAATTTCGAACTACGCATCGCAGTTGGGCTCGCAGCAATCTATGGCCTGTTAAAAACAGAGGAGGCCTCCTCCAAGGCACAGAATGCTGAGCGTCTACAGGAGGATATGAACTGGATCAGCAACAAATTCGACGGAGACAGTTCACTACAGCCGCCACCGGATAGCGCTACCTCTGGCTTTACCCTGATTCCTATCGACACCCCTCGCAAAGATGTCCGGCGCAGCGGTTTTGAGGAGTTTGGCCCCAACTCGCGAGATGAGCGCGAACCTGAACCGGTCGAACCAATCTGGGGGCAAGCCACCACCACCAATGCATCCATCGATACTCACATATTCCGCACCGTCAACGAGAGTGCCGGTGGTTATTGTATCGACTGGCGCGGCAGTAATCCCCCCGCCGTCAAGGTAGGGGAACTTATCGGCATACAGTCTGCATCCAGCAGCGGCCAGTTTGGCGTGGGGCTGGTTCGCTGGATGAAAAACATCTCAGCCGACCGTCTGCAGGTTGGCCTGCAGATGATCGCGCCAAATGCCGTTGCCATCTCCGCCCAAGCAGATGGCATTCCTAATGCGCACCCCCATGAATGCCTGCTGCTGCCTGAGGTCGGAACTTCCGGTCAACCCGCCAGCTTTATCGGACCTGACTACCCCTTCAATGTCGGCAACAAACTACTGCTCGATAATGGCGGCAATCAGTACAAGATAAAGCTTACCCGTCTACTGGAGTCGACTGGTGCAATCTCCCAGTTCCAGTTCACCTATGTGGATCACGACACCGGCGACAGCCATGACCGGGAGATCAATGAAGACTCAGACTTCGAGAACATCTGGTCGGTCATATAGAATCACTCATCAAAGCCGGCCAACTTGTACCAGCGCCGCGCCTCCTCCGGATCTTTCTCCACCCCCCGGCCTTCCTTATAGAGCATGCCGAGCGTTGCCTGGGAGCCAGCTAACCCCTGCTCAGCCGCCTTCCGAAACCAGAAGACCGCCTTCTCTTCGTTCTTCTCGACGCATTCGCCCTCAAGATACATGAAGCCCAGGCCGTGCTGCGACATGCCATGCCCAGCATCTGCCGCCGCTTTCATATTTTTGTAGGCCATCAGCTCATTCACCACCATACCTAACCCATTTTGGGCCATGATCGCCATGCGGTACTGGGCCTCTGGATTACCCTCCTCTGCCAAGGGCGACAGGAGCTTGACTGCCCGATCGAAAAACTTCGTCTCATAAGCCGCAATGCCACTGCTCAGTTCCATATCCAGACCGTTGTCGATATTACTCATCTTATTCCTCTTCTGATCATAACTATTTCGATCCACCAAGCCCGCTCTGCTACTAAGAGCGCATCGCAACTCGATTCTGGACCCAGGCACAGATCTCACCGCCAGGCAGGTATAGACCAAATTCAAACAGCGGGGAACTCCGCCCTATGCGCTCCAGCTCTTCGCCGATCTGCATTTCAATCCCAGGGGGAAAATCGAACCGCAACTCAAGATCCGCCACTCCAGGACGACGGAAATCGATCTGCAACTGTCGGGTCCAGACCGAATAGCCAGGAAAGATGCGGTTGCAGGCCAGCGCTGGAACCGGATCCGCCAGTGCCGCTATCGCTCCACCAAACATACTTCCGCCAGGATTGCAGTTATGTTGATTCAGCGGCAGCAGGATACGCACATCCCGTCCCCCGCGTCCCAGCTCTAAAACCTTTACCCCCATGCTGTGGAACGGGGCGAAGCGCTCGAGACGCCGTTCAGGTGAATTGTGTGACCCACTCAGCAGTTTACTACGTGTCATATCTGTTTATATCACTCAACAAGACAAATAGATCCGCCCAAATCTCATGGGTTCTTCAGGAAAGAATGATCGACGGCTGCGCCAGTCTAGCAGACTGGATCTGATCATCTCCGATACCCAGCCCTTGGGGCAGATGATCTCTGTTATCTACTATTAGGGAAAGAAGAGCGCTAACCGGCCAGCATCAACAAAATGATGAACGGAATCATTCCTCCCATAGCCACCCCGCAAGGAAAATGCGATGAGTCTCAAGCACCTCCCCTTTTTTACGGGTGGATCCAGAATCGCTCTGACCCTCGTTTTACTACTGCCCCTGCTAGCACCTGCCAGCCAAAGGGATCCGGCAACGCCGGCAAACGACGAACAGCGCAGCATTTTTATTGCAGCCGAAGCCGCCCTGAAGGCCGGCCGGATGAGCCGCTACAGACAACTTAAGCAGCAACTCAAAGACTATCCACTCTACCCCTATCTCAAACACAGTGAACTGCAAGGTTCCCTGCGCTTGCAATCGGGTGCCGCAGTCCAGCGCTTTCTGGCAGAATTCGCCGACACCCCCCTGAGCGAACAACTGCGCAACAGATGGCTGCGTTTATTGGCAAAACACAACAGATGGCAGCAGTATCTCGACTATTCAACCCCATCTAACGGCAACATAACGCTTCGCTGCCATCGTCTCAGGGCTCTGATCGAAACCGGCCAATCGGCACAAGCATTCCAGAAAGTAGAAGATATCTGGCTCCACGGCCGCTCCCGCCCCAAGGCTTGTGACCCGGTTTTCAAAGCCTGGCAGGAAGCTGGACTTCTGGATGAGGACTTGGTCTGGCAACGCATCGAACTAGCCATGAACGCCGGCCAGATCCGTCTGACCCGCTATCTGCGACGATTTCTCAGCGAAGATGAGCGTCCCTGGGTGGAATTCTGGATTGAGATCCACCACAAACCTCAGCGCCTCATCAACCATCCCTATCTAAAGAAAACACACCCCTATCGCAACGCCATCCTCGCCCATGGGATCCGCCGCCTCGCCCGCCACAACCCGAAGCGGGCCTTCATGCTCTGGCAGGCTGAACTAAGGCACCCCGGTTATAGCGACAAGCAGAAGCTCAATGTTATCCGCAGCCTCGCCACTCATCTGGCCAAACAGCCTGGTGATGGTCTTGAGACACTCTTCGAAACAATCAAGCCAAGCCTCAAACTCGACCCCACACTCTCCGACAAGCAGTTCCGCATTGCCCTGGAACGACACAACTGGGAGCGGGTCATCGGCACCATCCGACAGCTGCCACAGCCTGAACAGCAGCAACAACGCTGGCGCTACTGGATGGCACGCGCACTGATTGAAATTGGCCAGAAAAAGAAGGGCGTGAAACTGCTAAAGGATCTGGCAAAGAACCGCAGTTACTATGGCTTTCTCGCCTCCGACAGGCTCGGCAATCCACTCAACATGGAGCATGAATCGTTACAAGTGGATCAGGCTGAGCTGGCGAGACTCAGCCACCTGTCCGGCATGCAACGAGCCCGGGAGCTTAAGATACTGGGGCGTCATCTCGAGGCGCGTCGAGAGTGGAACTTTACCCTGCGCGGGGCCAGTCACTCACAGCTGCTGGTGGCAGCGGAGTTAGCCCGACAGTGGGAGTGGCCATCCCAGGCGATCTTCACTTTGGCGAAGATCCACCACTGGAACGATCTTGAACTGCGCTTCCCCCTCGCCTATCGCAGCCTGATCAACCAACAGGCAGAAGCACTCAACCTTGAAACCGCGTGGATCTTCGCCATCTTGCGGCAGGAGAGCGCCTTCGTCCCCGACGCACGCTCCAGCGCCGGCGCGCTGGGCCTGATGCAGTTGATGCCCTTCACTGCCAAAACGGTTGCCAGAAGGCAGGGGCAGCGCCTGATGAATAAGCACGAGTTGTACCAGCCGGAGACCAACATCCGCCTCGGCGCCAGGTACCTCGACAGCGTATTTCGCAAGATGCGGGGGAATCCGATTCTTGCCACCGCCGCCTACAATGCAGGCCCCCACCGTGTGGCGCAATGGCTGCCCAGCCAGGAACAGCCGGCGGATGTCTGGATTGAAACGGTGCCTTTTAGCGAGACTCGTGAGTATCTCAAGCGGGTGATGGCCTACACCATGATCTATTTTCACCGCTTGGGCGATACCCCGGAGCAGTTGCCAGAGATCTGGAGCCGGCCGATATCGGCCAAGATCTCAGATCAGGAGAGTTGAATGGGGTATTAGCCAGATGTGCCGGTACTCGCCACCCGGCTCTTGGTGCTTAGCTTGGAGCGTACCCGCGCGATCACTTTCGGGTTGGTGATCACCTCATAGAACTGACGCCCTTCCGGATCCAGGTCACCGGTCACATCTCCTTCCCAGACCATCACCGGCGCCTCCCTGACCACCAACCAATGCGTTGCTCCAAGTCGGTCGAGATACCGTCCCACATGATAGTAATGGGGGTTACCTGCCTTGTCCCTGATCCGCACCCGATGCAGCGCCAGCTCTGACTTCAGCTTGAGAAACGCCGGCGAATCGAGCTCGATGCCATTCACGTTGTAACGCAGCAGCTTCGGCTTGGCATCTTCCGACTGCTCGGTTAACACCTCCACCCGATGTTCCTTGTGGTGTCTCCAGTGCACACTGCGGCGCAACTCAGCAGAACAAGAGGAGAGCCGGTCGGCCTGATTGATCGCCGGGGAGATCATGATCTTGCGGCGCTCGTCATAAAGGTAGGCCGGCGCGTCGTTACTGAAGGCCATACCAAGCCCCAACTCGAGTTCCGGCAGGCCGTGCACCCGGTTCTGCGTATTCTGGGTATCCATCACTGAGAGAATTTTACGCGCCAGACCGCAGGCGTTCGCGACCGCCAGCGATTGCAAGGATGCCCCATCGTAGTCGAAGATGGTGAGGATCAGCGCATCACCCTCGACAAAAACCTTCTGCGCACCAAAATCTCCCAGCAGCTTGGTAATCGGTCCGAAAAAATTCATGCTGAAGTGAGTCGCCGGATTGAGGCGATTCGCTAGCAACTGGCGAGTGATCTCGGTTGAGCCTCTGACATCCGCCTTGAGGATGACATGCGAGCGGATCTTCTGCCCCTCCGGCTCCACCTCCGCCCGCAGGGGAAATTCGTAGAGCGAACCATTATCACGGGAGAGCTTGATCTCCTCCGGCACCGTCAGCAAGCGTATCTGGCTCATCAACTGATTGGCAAAATAGGCGAGCTTGAGATCCCGGCGAAAGCTGAGGAAATCTCGCAGATAACGGATCACATACTCTTGCTGACGCAGCGTAGACATACGCCGGATATGATTGGAAACCATATCAAGAGTTTTGATCGTCTCTCCCGCATCAAGGTTCGGTGAAGTGGCAGCAATCCGGCGCATCAGCCTACGACGGGGAATGGTGCCTGCCAGATAGTTATAGACCTCACGAACCGGAACCCGGCCCTCAAGCTGATGATAGACTCGCGGGGTACGGTAGGCAGCAATCGCTCGCCGAGTGATACCTGCCTTCATGAACCGCTGGAACAGCTCTGTCCCGATACGTTGCTGAAACTCCGGCCAGTGTGGGTCGAGCCAGGGGACGATGGTCTCCTCATCAGACGGTTTATCCGAGAGAAACCAGCCACTCCTGACCGGATGAATCAACATTGTGATGTTATCCGGTGCATCCAGCCAGGAGACCGAGGGCCCAGTGTACTCCTCCTTCTGCAGCGCCCGTTCCAGCAGTCGCTGCCCATCCAGAAAACTGTTGAAGGCGCCATCCTGTGAGCGGTCGTAGATCTGCAGCTTACTGTTGCCGTCGGGCCGCCGCGCTGGTGCAGCCATTGGCATCGCCCAGCCTGGCAGATAATCCCCAAACAGCTCGCAGAGAATGCGGTTGGTCAGAGCGAAGTAGTTCTCCTCGTCCTCATCGATACAGAGCAGCGGGTAGTGATTCATGAACTGGGATTCACAACTGAACCCCGACAGATGCAACAGCGGATTGAACAGCACTAGTTTGGGGATATCCCAAGAGACGCCTAGCACTGATTTACGCAACTTGCGCAGGTTGGTGGACTCCAGCCGCTGTACCACTTTGAAAATCCGGCGCAGCGTCCGATAGCGCACCCCAGGCTCCAGCTTAGCCAGTGCAACCAGCCTTTCATGGAGTTCCAGATTGCGGCCAGATAGCTGGGTGGCGAAACCTTCCGCATCCAGCTGCAGCTGGTTGCGGAAGTTCTCCAGGGCGCGCCCTGGCATCTCCAGCAGCATTTTCAGAAGGATCAGATGGAGTAGCTGAATGACCTCTGGCGCGGAAACCCGATCATGCACCCGCTCGACGGCGACTTCCATCAAGCCGCTGTAGATTTCCCGGAAGGCATCGAAATCTTTTGCGGTGGGTTCCACCCCCACCTCGCCCCAACCGTTGGCGGCCAAGTCCTCGTGGACCATACGCCGCACCAGTTCAGTGGCGGAACTCAGAACCTTTGGACTGAGAGCAACATCGATATGCTTGTTATCGATGCCAATCTGCAGACGATCAAAGCGTACTGCAGGACGCGCAAACCGGTGCAGAGGTTCTAAAAAGACCTCCCTCTCCGGTTGCCAGTGAAAAAATTTGTTCAGTCGTGCTCCCATCGCCCCGAACATTCCAAACGTCTGGAGATGTTAACCCATTGCCTCGCTTTTTTCCCGAAAACATGAAGCAGCTCTCAAAAAGAGGCCTTAACTTCCTGAGGTCTATGAAAAAGCCGGACACCCACTCCAGTGAAAGCAAATTCCATGGAATCAAGGACGATTATAACAAATAGCTTTGCCTCAGCCCTGCTCGGTGTGGATTATCTCGCCAGCATAGTGGCAATAAGACGATCCTCCAACTCGATGCGGATCGCGATCTCCTCCCCCAGGAGTGACATATCTTCAGAGAGGTGATCAAAGCTCAACGCATGGTCTGAAATATCGTATTTATCGTTGAACGCCACGGCGGTCTCAGTGGCCTCGACAAAACCGGGATAGATCTCTTCAGCAACGTGCAACACCTGACTGCGCCGTTCAGTACCGTCACTGATCTTGCCAAACACCTCAAAATGACCGAACGCCGTATAGTCCACCAGAACCTGACAAAAATTCTGTAGCAACTGTTCCAGGGACTCGGTACGCGCATAGGGCTCCAGACCCGCCACCTGGCAGAACAGCACCAACATCTGGCGCCGCTCCTCCATCAAGTTGTTGATCATCCCCTGGGTGCCGGTGCGCCGCTCCGCCGTCGCCTGTTGCTGAGTGCTCATAGTCACCTCGCCTCTTCCTCTCTGCTCGTCAGCTGCCGAGCGCTGCTCAAAACAGCCCACCCGCCATTCGACCCAGCAGGTCCGCTGTTCAGTGGGTATAAATAGTCTTCAGCATGGTGAGAACAAACCAGCCCATTCCCACGAAACCTACCGAAATACCTAGTTTTTTTGGTTGATATAGCTAACCATCATTAGCTCCTGCTTACAAGAGCAGGCAGCATAATCTAAACTCCCCCCACAACTCCTGACAGACAGAAAAAAGCGATGAAACCGCCCAGCATAACCTCAATTATGACGACGCTCGCACTGCTCTTTGTTATCCCGGCAGCAGTTGCGAACGATGCATCCAACACCATGGCGCGCGCCATGATCACGATGATGGATGCCATGGGGAAGATCGCCAACCAGTACAACCAGAAACGCAACCCGTTCGACAACGCGTTACCCTACAACAACAGCGCCTTCCAGCCACTGAATCCTTGGCAATCCCCATACACCACTCCCTGGGGGATGGGCTATCCCGCCACCATCAGCAGCCTGCCGGGGGGCAGAGTACCGGGGCAGTGGTCAGGCTATGCGCCACCTGCAGCCCCGCTGCAGAGCCTCCCGGCAGTCAGTTATCGTTCTCCTCTGGATGGGGTCTGGAAGGGGCGCGGCGGTGAGGCACTGTTGATTCTCAATGGGTACTTCCGTATCTATGCCGATGCAGAACACCACCGGGATGGAGAGATCCGCCTCGACGACAGGCATGTCTATATGCGGGTCCCAGGCTCCGACTCGGTAAAAACCTACGAATATGCTCACAATGATGGCAACTTGGCGATGCGTAGCAAAGAGGGCAGACTCCTGCTCTACCGCCGCATGCCTCTCTCCCTGCCGGACTTTCCGCAGACGACAAGCCAGGCGCCATTCCAATCCTCGCCTCAAATAGCGCCTCAAATAGCGCCTCAAATAGTCACTCAGCCGGCACTGGAGCCATCCGTTCAGAGACCAGATCAACCACTAACTGAACCACAGCCTGATACTGACGAAGAGAAGGAATAGCGCAAAAATACGTTTCAACCAGTAGGGCGATAGACGATGCGCCAAGGAAGCGCCAGCAGCGTACTGGTCACCACAATGATTAGCACGACCGGCCAATAGACATAGCCACTGCTCCCCGCAGGGAGGCCAGCTGCACCCCAACCAACCCAAACAAAGCTTAGAGTTCCTGCCAGCGCAATCGGCAGACCGCAGGCGCTTGAGGTGGCAACAGCCCGACGCACCTCAACCCCTCCACCATTCAGATAAGGGACCGTCAAGGTGCCTCCGCCGATCCCAACCAGCGCCGAGATGGCACCGATTCCCAACCCCACCCCGCTGTTCTGCCAACGACTGGCCAATCCATAACGCGCCTCTAGCGGCGCCTCGCGAAACATGCGGAAGGCAACAATCAGTAGGAACAGGGCAAACAGTCGACGCAGGCTCTCTCCCTCCAGACCACCCGCGATCATTCCACCCAGCCAGGCACCCAACAGGATCCCCGGAGTCAACGCCAGAAAATATCTCCAGACAACGGCCCCACGACGCTGGTGGGCACGCACCGCGGCTATCGAGGTAAACACAATCGTCGCCAGCGAGGTGCCCACAGCCATATGCACTGAAAGACTCTCCTCCACCCCCAACAGAGGCAGACTCCAGATCAGCACAGGCACAATCACCAGCCCGCCACCCACGCCAAACAGTCCGGCCACGATACCGACCACAGCCCCCAGAAAGAGCAACAGCAGGATGCTATCGACAGAGAACAACGTGATAAAACTCGACATAACCTTTCCTATTACCTATTGTCTCGGCGCGGCGCTAAGGTCACTATTCCCGCATCTTGGATTGGGCCACATTATTGTAGTTTTAGAGTGAGGTTCGGATGACCAGCAAAAGGGTTTGTATTCTCGGTGGAAGCGGATTTGTAGGGCAACATCTGGTTGCCCGACTCGGCAACAAAGGCATCAGCAGTCGGGTCATCACCCGCCATCCGCAGCGCCACCGCCAACTAAAAGTGATCCCAGGCACCGAACTGGTCAAAAGCAACATTTTCGATAGGGCCGCACTCAGCCATCAATTCCAGGGCTGCGACGCCGTCATCAACCTGATCGGCATTCTCAACGAGACTACCGGCCAGGGTTTCCACCGCCTACACGTGGAGCTGGTGGATGTAGTGGTCGAGGCCTGTCGCAGCGCGGGCATCAAACGCCTGTTGCACATGAGCGCGCTGAACGCCAGCGAGGCCAATGGTTCCAGCCACTACCTACGCTCCAAAGGTGAGGGCGAAAGCTGGGCGCACACCCGCGGCGGCGGCTTCGCCGCAGTCACCAGCTTCCGACCCTCGGTGATCTTCGGCCCCGGCGACAGCTTCTTCAACCGTTTCGCCGGCCTGCTGGAACGTGCCCCGCTGCTGTTTCCGCTGGCCTGCGCAGAGAGCCGCTTCGCCCCAGTCTATGTGGGTGATGTGGTAGAGGCATTCAGCCAAGCGCTGGACGACAGCCGCACCTTCGGCAACCACTATGACCTGTGCGGCCCGCGCAGTTTCAGCCTGGGGGAACTGGTGAGCTACACCGCCCAGACCATCGGCAAACGGCGCATCCTGATGGAGCTGGGCGACAGCGCAGCCCGCCTGCAAGCCCGGGTAATGGAAAAACTGCCCGGCAAGCCCTTTACCATGGACAACTACCTGTCGCTACAGAGCGACAGTGTCTGCGACGAAAACGGTCTCGAACAGCTTGGCATCGAGCCCACCGATATCGAAGCCGTGGTGCCACTCTACCTCGCCCATCAACGCCAACGGGACCGCCTCTACCAATTTCGCCAGCCCCGGGGATGAGCACCGCAGATCGGGCCCTGGAGATCCTCCGCGAGACCTTCGGCTACCAGCAGTTCCGCGGCCAGCAGGCCGAGATCATCCAGCAGTTGAGCGAAGGCGGCGACGCGCTGGTGATTATGCCCACCGGCGGCGGCAAATCCCTCTGCTACCAGATCCCCTCACTGCTCCGCGACGGCGTCGGCATCATCGTCTCACCGCTGATTGCGCTGATGCAGGATCAGGTAGCGGCGCTCAACGAGCTCGGCATCCAGGCTGCCTTCCTCAACTCGACCCTGGAGCCACAGGCCGCCGCCCAGATCGAGACCGAGCTGCGCTCAGGCACTCTCGACCTGCTCTACCTGGCGCCAGAGCGCTTGCTGCAGCCCCACACCCTGAAGCTGCTCGCACAGAGTCCGATCGCCCTGTTCGCCATCGACGAGGCCCACTGCGTCTCCCAGTGGGGTCATGACTTCCGCCCCGAATATATCCAGCTCTCGCTACTGCAGGAGCGTTTCCCACAGATCCCGCGCATCGCCCTCACCGCCACTGCCGACGAAACCACCCGCCGAGAGATCGCCACACGACTCGGCCTCGAGCAGGCGCCACAGTTTGTCAGCGGCTTCGACCGTCCCAATATCCGCTACCATATCGGCCAACATGAGCGTCAACGCGACGCCCTCTGGCAGTTTCTGCAGCGTGAACACCCCAGCGATGCAGGCATCGTCTACTGCTTGTCACGCAAGAAGGTCGAATCGGTCAGCGAATGGCTCAGTAACAAGGGGCGCAGCGCCTTGCCCTATCACGCCGGACTGCCGCACCAGCTGCGAGAACAGCATCAGGCGCGCTTTCTCAAGGAAGAAGGGGTGATCATCGTCGCCACCATCGCCTTCGGCATGGGCATCGACAAGCCCGACGTGCGCTTCGTCGCCCACCTCGACCTGCCCAAGAGCATCGAGGCCTACTATCAGGAGACAGGTCGCGCCGGTCGCGATGGTGAGCCCGCCAACGCCTGGATGAGCTACGGCCTGCAGAACGTCATCACCCTACGGCAGATGATCGAACAGTCCGACGCCCCGGAGGTTCAACAGACAGTGGAGCGGCGCAAGCTCGATGCGATGCTCGGCCTGTGCGAGATTACCAGTTGCCGCCGTCAGGCACTGATCGCCTACTTCGACGACCAGCTGGATGCCGCCTGCGGCAACTGTGACAACTGCCTACTACCGCCCGAGACTTGGGACGCCAGCGAGGCGGCGCAGAAGGCCCTCTCCGCCGTCTACCGCACCGGCCAGCGTTTCGGCGTCAACTACCTGATCGACGTGCTGCATGGCGCCGACAGCGAGCGCATCCGCAACTTCGGTCACCAGCAGCTCTCAGTCTACGGCATCGGCAAGGAGTTCAGCGGTCCAGAATGGCGTTCAATTTTCAGACAGCTAGTGGTACGTGGCCTGCTGGCGGTCGACATCCAAGGTTACGGCGGCCTGCGCCTCACCGAGCAGGCCCGACCAGTGCTGCGCGGTGAGACCCGGCTCGATCTGCGCCGCGAACGAAAGCCCGAGAAGATCAAAAAGAAAAAGGTGCAGCGGCGCTTCAGCGACCCAGCCGACCTAGAGCTGTGGGAGGATCTACGCACCCTGCGCAAGGAGCTGGCCGAGGAGCAGGGGGTACCGCCCTACGTGATCTTCCACGACGCCACCCTGGCAGAGATGGTGATCTGGCGCCCGGAGACCCCCGCCGCGCTGCTCAACATCGACGGCATCGGCCAAGCCAAACTGGAACACTATGGGGAGGAGTTTCTCGAGCTGATCCGCCAGGCCGAACCGGCGGCTCCCGAGACCCATCATTGAACATCAGATGATCGGCCGAAGGGGTCGGAGTCAAACCGCCCCGATCACATTGCTATTCTCACCGCTCTCTATGCGCTTTGACTCCGACCCCTGGGGTTACAAGAAGCCCATCCGTCGCTTTGGCATGGACCGTTCCAGGTAGGCCTGCAGCTCATCGTACTGGCCGCTGCTATTGGCGTATTCGACGTAGCTTTTGGCGGTTTCCAGCCACTCACGGGTAGAGGGTTTGACCTGCTTCAGAGCAATCTGCAAGTCGTTCATGGTCAGCAGCCGCTCTTCACCTGTCTCCATGATCTCTTCCAGCACCCGTTCGATGGCCCGGTCGATCAGACCAGCGATGTCAGCGCCGGAAAAGTGCGGAGTGGCCTGCGCCAGCTCATCCACATCTATCGTCTCGGCCGGCAGTCCCTCTAATTTGATGCGGAAGATCGCCGCCCGGGCCCTGGTGTCGGGTGGTGGAACGAAGATCACCTGGTCGAAACGCCCCGGGCGCTTGAAGGCGTTGTCCACATCCCAGACCGCGTTGGTGGCCGCCAGCACCAGGACATTGTCGTTGTCCGAGGCCAATCCATCGAGTTCGGAGAGAAACTTGTTGACCGTGGTGCTGATAGTGCTGTGGCGCGACAGGGTGCGGTTGCGCCCCAGCGCGTCGATCTCATCGAAGAAGATCACCGCCGGACGGCTAGCCCGGGCGGCCTGAAACAGGGCGGCGATATTCTTTTCGCTGTTGCCCATCCACATATCGAGGATATCGTCGATCTCGACATTGAAGAACTGAGCGCCGCACTCCCGGGCGATAGCGCGGGCAAAGAAGGTCTTGCCGCAACCCGGCGGGCCATAGAGCATGATGCCGCCGCCAGCGCGCTTGCCAAACTTGCGGAACAGCTCGGGATTCTTGAACGGCTGGATGATCTTCATCCGCGCCTCACGCTTCAGCTCATCCATGCCGCCGATATCATCAAAGCCGACCGGGTTCGACGCCGGGGCAATCGGGGTGAACAGTAGTGCCTCATCCCCCTCCTGATTGACTGGAATTCGTTCTTTTTCACTCATCAGCATCACCTAACCAAAGGGGTCGGAGTGAAGCCGCCCCAACCACATCACTATTCCCACCGCACTCTATGCGGTTTGACTCCGACCCCTGGCGTAATACTAGGGTGACATCATTTGAAATAACTCAAATACCATTTGTTGAGGACAACAGACTGCAACGCCACGACCAGTGCCCCGCCCCCCAGCGCAACCGCAGGATGCTTGCCAGCTAACGACAGGATGACACCTCCCAGCAGTAGATGGATGAGAAAGGGAAACAAAAAACTCCACAGATGCCTCATGCGATGATAGATCAGTATGATTAGCGGCCCAAACAGGGCATTACGAAACTCCACGGGTAACCCGCCCCGTTCTGCGATACCCGCAATGAGTGCGCCGATCACGATAAGCAGTGTCCAGCCGTTGGCGTGGTCGCGCCAAAACTCGTCCGCCTTGTGCCACAGCGATCCCTGCTGGTAGTGGAAATGGATTCGGCGCGCCAGTCTGGCGAAAAATTTGCCGATGATCTGCAACGAGCGACCCGCCGCCAGCAGATAGCCAGTCACCAGAGAGAGAATGACCAGGGCAACCCCATCCTTGCTCCCCCCGTAAGAGAGAAACAGGCCGGCGACCAGCGGGGCGATGAG
The DNA here is from genome assembly GCF_001443665.1 of endosymbiont of Ridgeia piscesae. Classification (NCBI taxonomy): domain Bacteria; kingdom Pseudomonadati; phylum Pseudomonadota; class Gammaproteobacteria; species endosymbiont of Ridgeia piscesae. The sequence goes on from NZ_KQ557124.1 coordinate 29,116, forward strand.
CAGGGCGAGCAACAGCGTCGATCTACGCCGGCGCGCCGTCAGGGTTCGGTGCGCTTTCTGCACATACGGGTCGGTGGGATGCTGGCGCAATACCCGCTCCAGCAACATCTGCTTGCGGGGAAGCGCGGATGTACGGTCGGCGCTGATCAGCAGCAGGTTGCGGTTTTCGGGGTCGATCGCCAGCGCCTCGTCCAGATGCCGCCGTGATTCACTACCACGATTCTGGAAATAGCGTACCTCCGCCAGACAGCCGATATAGTCGGCATCATCCGGTTCCAGGGCCAGTGCCGCCTGGATGCTCTTTTCCGCCGAATGGAACGCCCTCCGATGCAGATGGGCGATGGCCTTTAGATAGTGGGCGAAGGCGTGATCGGGTGCCTTACCCAGGGCGATATCGAGCTGCTCCAGCGCCTTCAGCGGCAGGGAGCTGCCAATATAGGCGCTGGCGAGCGCGGCACGGATCCTGGCACTGTCATATCCCTTGCCGATGGCTTGCTCGCCGTAGTGGATCGCCTGACGATTGTCATCTTTTTGCAGCAGCGCCTGCATCACCAGCAGATAGGCGTATTCCTGACCGGCAGAGCCCCCGGTAGCGAGCAGGGGCAACAACAGCTCCAGCGCTGCATCCAGGCGATCGGCCTCAATGAGCAGCTCCGCCCGCTTCATTGCTCGATCATCACTCATCGCCGCAATGTAGAGTTGAGCTGATCAATTGTCAAAATCGGGTAGTATCCTCGGTTTGAGGTCAAGGGGGCGGAGATCAGGGGCACCATGGACTCGGCCATACGCCGACCTCAAATTGATGATTCGCTGTATCTAGGCCGGCTTTCGATATGGGGAACCTACCGTTCCAGGCCGAGAACAGTCATTACCAAACAGCATCAACTCTTGATCCCTACCCCACGCCACAACAACTCCAGCGAGAAGGCGGTCAGCACCACAATAAACAGCAGGATGATCGCCAACGCCGTGCCGATCTGGATATCTGAGGCACCCAGCAGGCCGTAGCGAAAGGCGTTGACCATGTAGAGCACCGGATTGGCCAGCGAAAGATCACGCCAGAACTCAGGCAGCAGCGCCACCGAGTAGAAGACCCCACCGAGATAGGTGAGCGGGGTCAGCACAAAGGTCGGCACGATCGAGATATCGTCGAAGCTGTTGGCGAACACCGCGTTGATAAAGCCCGCCAGGGCAAACAGCAGCGCGGTCAACAGAACCACCAGCAGGGTCAACCCATAGCTGTGGATCTGCAGATCGCTGAAGAACAGCGACACTAGGGTCACCACCACCCCCACCACCAGCCCCCGCGCCACCCCGCCACTGACATAACCCGCCAGCACCACCCAGTGGGGCACAGGCGCGATCATCAGCTCATCGACGTAACGTTGATACTTTGCGCTGTAGAAGGAGGAGACCACATTCGAGTAGGAGTTCTGGATCACCGTCATCAGGATCAGCCCCGGCACGATGAAGTCGATATAGCGGAAGCCATCCATCTCGCCAATGCGCGCGCCGATCAGGGTGCCGAAGATGACGAAGTAGAGGCTGGTAGTGATCGCCGGCGGCAGCACTGTCTGCACCCAGATGCGACTGAAACGCAGCACCTCCTTGACCAGGATGGTCCAGTAGGCGGTGCGATAGCGTTGCCAACGATTCATGAGCCTACCCCGTTTGCCCGGTCCTGATTCACCATATCGATAAAGAGTTGTTCCAACCGGTTCTGCTTGTTACGCATGCTGCTCACCTCGATGCCGTGGCGCGACAGCGCCTCGAACAGGCCGTTGATGGTCTGCTCGCGGCTCACCTCCACCTCCAGGGTGCACTCGTCCAAGTGACGCAACACAAAGCCGCCCAGCTCCGGCAGCTGCGCCAGCTTGTCACGCAGATTGAGCACAAAGGTCTCGGTGCGCAGCTCGCGCAGCAACTGGTCGACGCTGGAGCGCTCGACGATGCGACCCTGGTTGATGATGGCGACATTGCGACAAAGCTGCTCCGCCTCCTCCAGATAGTGGGTGGTGAGGATGATGGTGGTGCCCTGACTGTTGATCTCCTGCAGGAACGCCCACATCGAACGGCGGATCTCGATATCGACCCCGGCGGTGGGCTCGTCCAGGATCAGCAACCGGGGCTGGTGGATCAGGGCACGGGCAATCATCAGGCGGCGCTTCATGCCACCGGAGAGCTCGCGCGCCTGGCTGGTTCGTTTCTCCCACAGATCGAGCTGTTTCAGATAGCGCTCGGCACGACGGAACGCCTCGCGCCGAGGCACCCCGTAGTAACCCGCCTGATTGACCAGGATCTCCACCGCCGGCTCCCAGACATTGAAGTTGAACTCCTGAGGCACCAGGCCGATACACTGCTTGGCCGCCTCCGGATCCCTATCAAGATCGTGGCCGAACACTGCCACCCGCCCGCTGCTCTTGTTCACCAGCGAGGCGATGATACCGATGGCGGTGGACTTACCCGCCCCATTAGGGCCAAGCAGGGCGAAAAAGTCCCCCCGCTCCACCTCCAGATCGACCCCCTTGAGGGCCTCGAAGCCGTTGCGATAAGTCTTATGGAGTTGCTGGATAGAGAGTGCGGTCATGGATCGTGGGTGTAGGGCGCGGTTACAACAAAGCGCCATTCTAGCGCCAAAACAGCCGAGAAAAACTGGTGATCTGAGATGATTTACCTCGCCGCATCCCACTCATCCCAATCCAACGCGGCAGAGGCCAACTTGACTTGACCGACCGGTCCACTAGAATCAATCGCCATGAACGCCGGTCGCGACACCCGCCGACTGATCCTGGAGAGCGCCCGGGATTTGATCTACTCCCGCAGCTACTCCGAGGTGGGAGTGGCGACGATCTGCGAGCGCGCTGGGATCAAAAAGGGCAGCTTCTACCACTTCTTCCCCTCCAAACGCGACCTGACCCTGGCGGTGATCGACGAGTTCTTCGTTGAACTCAAACAGCAGATCTTCGAGCAGGCCTTTGCCACCGATCTGCCACCACCACAGCGCCTGCTGCGGCTGGTGGAGCTTGGTTATCTGTTCCAGAAAGAGATCGCCCAGACTCTCGGCCAGACCCTAGGCTGCCCGTTCGGCAACCTGGCCGCAGAGATGAGCACCCAGGATGAGCCTATCCGGCAGAAGGTCGAGCGGGTCTTCGAGATGATGGAGGGGCGTCTGGCAGAGACCCTGCAGGCGGCCGAGGCACACGGGGATCTCAAAGATGTCGATATACCCGCCACCGCCCAGGCGATGCTCGCCTACATCGAGGGCATCATGCTGATGGCGAAGACCCGCAACGATCCCGAAGTGATCCGCCAGCTCGGCCCGGCAATAGCCGAGATCCGTATCCGCAAAACGGTTTAACCCCCCATAACAGAGGAGAGACGACCCAGCACCGCTTTGGCCCGATACTTGACCGACCGGTCTACTATGAGCAAGGAGATTGACCCTATCGCAAGCTAGCCAAAGCCTCGAAGTCCAAAATCAATCAGGAGCAACACAATGAACAACTTGCCCTCCCTACCCTTGGATGAGAATGGCGACCTCAACACCTGGTTCGACCAGCGTTTTGAGGAGAAGATGGCGCAGCGTGAGGCGGCCCACACTCCGTCGATGACCATCATCGCCACCAAGGGCACCCTCGACATGGCCTACCCACCCTTCATCCTCGCCTCCAGCGCCGCCGCCCTCGGCTGGGATGTCGCGATCTTCTTCACCTTCTACGGCCTGTCGCTGTTGAAACGCGACCTCGATCTGCAGGTTACCCCGCTCGGCAATCCGGCGATGCCGATGATCCTGCCCGAGGGCTCGGGCTGGCTCTCTGGCAGGCAGATCCAGCTGCCTACCAGCGTGATGGCCAACCTGCCCGGCTTTCAGCGGATGGCGAGCCAGATGATGAAAAAGGGGATGGCACAGAAGGGGGTCGCCTCCATCGAAGAGCTGCGCGAACTCAGTATCGAGGCGGAGGTGAAGATGATCGCCTGCCAGATGACTGTCGAACTGTTCGACTGGCAGCGCACCGACTTTATCGACGAGATCGACGACTGGGTGGGGGCCGCCAGCTTCCTGCCCATTGCACAGAAGGCTGACGTCAATCTGTTTGTTTAATCCCCTTTAAATCCACGCAAGGCGTCCAACACCATGTCACTCATCATCACCCCCCGACCAGGACGATGGCATCGTCGCCGAGGTCTATAACGAGATCCAGCAGATGCACGACGTCAGCCAGGAGCAGATCGAGACGATGAAGCAAGGCCCGGCCCAAGCATCTCTGGATGCAAAGGAGCCGGCGCTGCTGCAGTGTGTACTAAAGGCAGTCGGCGACTCCAATTCGATCGCCGCAGAGGAATCGAACAGCTGAAGACGACCGGCTGCAGCGAGTGGGAGATCTTCGATGCGCTCGCCCACGGCTCACGCCAGGTGAGCCAGCGACATCATGTTGAATGCATTCTGGGTGGAGGCGGATCTGCATTAGCTCTCTCCGCCTGCGGCACGAACCAGTCCACCCGGGAGCTTCGCGCCGCGAGCGGCACTCCTACCGCAGACGCTGGCCGACCTCCTGCCACAACACCTCATAGGCCTTGGCAGCGGGGGATCGGTGGGCAAACTCGGCCACCGGCATGCGGTAGATGCCCATGCGCTCCACATCCGAGGCGTAGGGGATGACGCTCTTCAGCAGCTCGCCATGGGCGTCGGGCAGGCTCTGCATCACATCCAGGTGCATGCGTTTGCGTCGGTCGACCATGGAGAAGAAGGGCATCAGTTCAAACCCGGCGATGCGGTGCCCCTCGAGGAAGTCGAGCAGCTGTTTGAAGGTGCGCAGGGAGAGTGTGGTGGGGATCAGCGGCAGCAGCAGGCCATCGGCAGCACGGAAGATGTTCTCCGACACCAGCGAGATACTCGGCGGGCAGTCGAGAAAGATGTAGTCATACTCCTCCGAGAGCGGTCTCAGCAACCGCAACAACTGCTTGGTTGGCTTCTTCGCCTCCTCCAGCTTGAGGTCCATGTTGCGGTAGGAGAAGTCTGCCGGCAGCAAGTCGAGATTTTCAAAATCAGTCCCCTTGACCACCCGGTCCAGCTCGACCCGCCCATTCAGCAGCCCCTTGCCGCCACCCTTAACCTTCGGTTTGATACGAAAGTAGAAGGTAGCGGCAGCCTGGGGATCGAGGTCCCAAATCAGAGTACGGTAGCCTGCCCGGGCGCAGAGATAGGCGAGATTGACCGCGGTGGCAGTCTTACCGACGCCGCCCTTGATGTTGTATACACCGATAATCTTCATCCCATCACCCCTTCAACAACTGCGCAAAGGCGCTCTGGTTAGCCTGGCTGGAGAAGTCGGCAAACAGCGCGGCAAACTGCTCCCGCTGCGACTGCTGGCGCTGTAGGAGATCCCCCACCAGGATCCCCATCGCCATCAGGGTGGCGGCGGAGGCCCCCTCCTTCAGCATCTGCTGCCCCATCTGCTCCAGACTCTCTGCCTGCACCTGCAGATCCTGGAAATCCCCCAGGTTGTCGAGCAGTATCTTCAGCGCCTTGATCAGATGTTTGATCTCTGCATTTGGGTAGAGGCTGCGGAAAAACTCCATCAGATAGCGCAGCTTCTTGCACTGCTTGCGCAGATCGTGCAGCGCTTCCGGCTCAGATTGCTCGGTGATCGCAAGGCCATCTTTGAGCACCCGACGATAGATCTTGCGGATGCGCTGATTCGCCACTTCAGGAATCGGCTGGCTTGCCATTGGCCCCTGCAACGACGCCGCCAGGGGCATCTCCAACCAGGCCCGCCAATCTTTCAGTAGCGTGCGGAAGTGTGGCGAGTTGAGCTTACGCACCATCGCCTTTTGCGCCTGCTTCTGGCGTTCGAGCAAGTAGCTGTGAAAGGGGTCAAGATCGTTACGCAGCAGCGCTGGCAGGCTCTGCCGGTAGCCGGAAAACTTCAGCAGATAGACATCCAGGTCGCGGGTCTCACCGGTGATCTGACCAACCCAGGCGAAACCATTTTTGAACGGCTCCAGCACCTCTGGATCGAACACCCCCTTGATCTGGCTCAGCGCGGAGCGGGTGCGCCGCACCGCCACCCGCAGGTCGTGCAGAAACTCTGAGTCAATATCGGCGCGGGTGCCATCGACGTTGGCTTCGATAGTGTCGAGCAGACCCAGCAGAATCTGTCGGGTGGCGCTGTCGGCCTCCTGGGCTGGATCCAGCTGGTAGTTGAGCTTCGAGGAGTAGTCCATTGGCCGACGGCCAATGCCCTCAAGGGCAGGCAAAAAGCGGCTCAACGGTGAAGTCTCTAGCCCCAGCTCGGAAAGCAGATTCTCTACCCGGCTCAGATATTTGTCGTAGCCCCTGACCGGCGAGAGCATCACGCTGTGCCCCAGATCACCCTCCTGTCTGGGTTGGACGGAGCGAAACCGCTCACTGACCAAAGCAAGACGCAACACCGTCTTCTCTTCGCGGTTAAGTAACCGCAAGTGTTGCATCTCACGCTCCACCTTGACGATCGGTAACAATGCCCGCATCGCCAGGGCACGCCGGAGTGGCTCGAACGCCTCGTCCGCAGGCAAGTCTGCGGCGAATACCGGGGCGCCGGCGACCTCCACACCACCGCTAATATCGTCGTTGTTGCGATCAAAGCACCAGAGGCGTTTGCATGCACCATCGTCCTGCAACAACAGCTCGCTATCCACCTGCCAGATGCGCCAGTCGAAACTCTCCAGATACTCCAGGCTCTGTTGGCACCTGCCCGCATCGAAAAAGCGAAACGACCGCTCCAGCTCTCTCCTTAGCATCTCCAGGTCCATCTCTTGGGGAAGTGCATACTGGATAGGATGGCCGACCATCAACCTGCTCCTGAAATTGGCATCGGGCCAGGTTACAGAGCTGCTGACCACGAGGCAACAGATAGGGGAGAGGTCGAGAGTTTCATAGGGCCAGGTAGAGCAGATTATGCTCGAAAGTGGCGGCGAATCCTGCTCGGCGGAGGCGCTGGCCAAACGGATTATGCGGCTGAAAAACGGGATCGACCGTATCTGCCTGGCAAAAATGCTTCAACCGTCGCAACATCATCGGGAGGGCCGTCAAATCAACTGACGACCCTCCAATGCCCGGCCTATGCTGGCGGGGATTAAACGTTGCTGTGCAGTTCCGCTGCCTGCAAGGTGTTCTCCAGCAGGGTGGCGATGGTCATCGGGCCGACACCGCCGGGAACTGGCGTGATCCAGGCAGCTTTAGCCTTACAGGCCTCAAAGTCCACGTCGCCGCAGAGTTTGCCACTCTCCAGCCGGTTGATGCCGACATCGATCACGATGGCGCCCGGCTTGATCCAATCCCCCTGAACAAAGTTGGCGCGACCAACGCCGGCGACCACAATATCGGCGTTGCGGCACTTTCCTTCCAGATCTTTCGTCTTGCTGTGGCAGACGGTGATGGTGCAGCGTGCTGCCAGCAGCTCTAGCGCCATCGGCCGGCCAACGATGTTGGACTGGCCGATAATCACCGCGTCCTTGCCCACCAGATCGACACCGGTGCGCGCCAACATGGTCATCACCCCCTTTGGGGTGCAGGGGCGCAGGATCGGCATGCGCAGACTCAGACGGCCGACATTGTAGGGATGGAAACCATCCACGTCCTTGGTCGGCAGGATGCGTTCGATGACCGCTTCTTCATCGATCTGCTCGGGCAGCGGCAGCTGTACCAGAATGCCATCGATGGCCTCTTTTGCGTTGAGGCTGTCGATCAGGTTGAGCAGCTCTCCCTGGCTGGCGTCACCAGCGAGCTCGTGTAGTTCAGAGTAGAAGCCCACCTCTTCGCAGGAGCGGCGTTTGCTGCGCACGTAGACCTGGGAGGCGGGGTTTTCCCCCACCAGTACGACCGCGAGGCCTGGGCGTCGCAATCCCTGAGCAAGACGGGTCCCAACATTGCTCTTGATCTCCTGTTTGATCTCGCTCGAGATGACCTTGCCGTCGAGGATCTGTGCACTCATTGATTCTGTATCCACAACTAAGGGTTGAAGGGAGCGGCAATGATAGCGTGATGATCGAAGGCTGTCAGCGTCAGTAAAAACAGATTGGGAAGAGAAAAAGCCGCCCGATGGCTGCTTGCATGGCTGGGGAGATCGATTGCGATCTCCCCTCAGGCCCGGCTATTTGGAAGCCAGGGAATCGCTCTGTGGCGTTTCGGGCAGTGCCGGCGGTGAATAGAACGGATAGGAAGGATAACCGTAGTAGGGATGGCCATAATAGTAGGGCGAATAGCCGTAGTACCAGGGATCATAATAGCCGTGGCCCCATCCGTTTCCGTGAAAACCAAAGGAGAAACTGAAGCCTCCCCAACCATCACCATCCCACCAACTGCCGGGGCCCCAACCCCACCATGCCTCAGCTGAGGTTACCGGCACCGCGGTCAACGCGGCCACTGCGGCAGCGGTCAAGAGTCTGCGTGTCGCTTTCATACTGCACCTCCTGCGACGGTCTGCGGCATTTATCTTTCACCTTCAATGTAGGCCGAAACACCTGTGCCAATATTGCCACAGGTCAATCATATTAGTGATTTCTTATAAACTTTTTTCAGCACCTCCCTGCGCCAATAAAGTGAGATTATCCCGCTGGCCACCAGCTCTGAGCAGATGGAAGACAAAACAAAACAGGCCGGAACCGCTAGCGGCCCGGCCTGTTCAGACAGTGTCTTTTAAACTCCCGTCCGTTGTTATCAAACAGCCTCAGCAGGCGCCAGCGGATCGGCACCCAAGGTGCCCACCAGACTGTTGAGGTAATCCTCTTCCTGCACTGCCAGCAATCGCTCTCGGGCGACCTCGAGCCGCTGCTCGATAGCCAGCCGCTCCGCTTCGTCGGCATAGCCGGGCTTATCGAGGAACTCCTCCAGGTAGCTCACATTACGTTGCCACAATACGCTCTCGCGGGCCTGCTTCTCCTTCAGACGGCCTCGATACCAGTCGGACGCCAGCAGGTAGTCGCGACTGAACATCTGGCGGATCGCCGGATCATGGGCGCTTTTCCCCTGGTATTCACCTGTCGCCATGATGTAGAGCAGCGCCTTCAACGGCGGGCAGGCCTCTTCAATGCTGCCATCATCCAGATACTGCCGGGCAACCCGTTGCTGCGCCTCGACGATGTTGTTGACACCATCGACAAACACCGCCACGCCCTGGCTCTCCGGCTTCAGGATCGCCTCGGTGAAGACCGCATTGGGATTGTCAAAGATCTTGCCAAGGAAACCATGCACAAAGCGGTCGGTGATGCGGTAGCCGAGACGGCTTGCCAGCACCCGCTCGCCTTCGTAATCAAAATCCTCCAGCGGCTCGAGATAGCCCCTCTCGATCAGAAACTGCGGATCCCGCTCCTCCTCGGAGAGCCTCGCCCAGACCTCCGGGATCAGCAGGCTGATATCGTGATCCACCCGCACATCGGGGCCGATGTAGCCTGCCGAGCTGGAGAAGCCCGCATAGCCGGTGAGGATGAAAGAGACCAACGCATTGTTGAGGTCTGCGGTAGCGCGCAGCGCATTGAACGGCCCCTTGGTGAGTGCCCCTTCGCTACCTGCCCCGGTGGTGGAGGGCGACTTGCCAGTGAGGCTGCAGATGAAGTCCATGAAGAGTTCGGGCAGCTCCTGGTAGTGGATCGGATTGTAGACCGCCAGCGCGCGGATGCCCGGCTCCGGCGGATTGTTGCGTCGCCCGCAAAGCACCGCATCCACCGGATGGCAGAGTGGCTTGTCGAGCGGTAGTTTGCGATGAAAGCGGGCGCCGATCTCCGCCACATAGGACTGTAGCGGATTCGACAGATCAGGTCGGGTCTGCAGATAGCGCGGATTTTTACTCGGCTTGCCATCCACCAGACGCGGATGGGCGGAGGAGACCACATAGCCCGCGCCGTCATCACTGGCCGACTGCAGCAGTTTGCGCATCGGGTCAGTGAAGTTGCACAGTGTCAGCACATTATCGACCACCGCGGCAAGCGATTCGCCGGTAAGCGGCTCGTAGTTAGCAAGAAAGTTATCCGGCTGTGTCATGTCCAGCTCGGTCTGCTTGTCGAAGCCGGGGTGGATCGCATCGTCCGGCCGCTGGAACAGGCGATACTCGCAGTTCTTCACCAGTTTGACGCTGCGCTTGGTGTTGATCGTCTCCGGACACCCCTCCAGCGCTGCCGCGGAGACCACCACTGAGGCGCTGATGTCGTCCTCCATCTGCACCTTGTCGGCGGCGATGAAATCCTGGCGCACCTTGAACAGACGCCACTTGTCGCCCTCGTCAAAACCGACCCGCAAATAGGAGCCGATGATCTGGCGATCGAACATCTTGACCTCGTGGCCCGCGGCGCCGTCGATCTCATCCACGGTGATGTTACGGCGCCAGTTACTGCCCCATGAGTTGAGGTAGAAGCGCTTGATCATAAATACCAGCGCGAGGATGCGCGGCGGAATCAACGACAGCCACTCGTTGTATTCGTCGGTATAGCTGGGCGATGGGGTCAGCAGTTTGATCACCGAACCCAGACTGCGCTCAGGATTGAGCGGCTTGCGGCTGGGATTCCGATCTTCATGTTCGAAGCCAGGTTTGAAGCGCTGTGAGTAGTCGCGTGAAAAGATCACCTCTACCCGGTCAAGGTCCGCCTGCAGGTCGTCCACGAACAGCGGTCCGGAGATTACCGCGTCATCCAGGGACTTGGAGATCTCCGACTTGCCGCCACCGGAGACGGTGCTCGGTTTGTGGCAGAAGGTGCCTTCCGGGTCGGTGCCGATGAGACGCCAGGAGGGGGCATCCGGATGCTTCGACATCTCCACTTTGTAGCCGTTGGGCTGGATATAGATCTTGCCCGGCTGAAGTCGGATGCGCTGCGGCTTGCCGTCACAGTCCCAGGTGATGCTCTGCTCCTGCAGATCCATGCGCAGATCCTGGGGCACATAGATCACTTCGGGGAAACGTTTGTCGATGGCGTGACCTTCAGGCTGCACCTCCATGATCTCGCCAAAGCTTTCGATCACCTCTGTGAGGCTGTAGCCCGGCTCGCGGGTGTGCGAGTCAACACCATATTCGAGGCCGTGGTTGCGCCGCGGAAAGGCCAACGCGCCGCCGGCGTGCTCCTCCTCCGCCAGACCGAACAGGTTGGCGGAGTAGCCGATCTGGGTCTTGACCTCTTTTTTGCAGTAACCGTAGTAGTTGTCGGCGAGGATGGTGACGATCACGCCGCTGCGGTCCCGTGCGGTGATCTTGAACGCCTGGCCATCGTTGTAGAGTTCATCCTCCGACTCCCAGCACATGCCCTCCCGACGCTGTCGCTCGCTAGCTTCATCCCGGTGCGGCAGACCCAGCTCCCGTTTGGTGAGGCGGGTCAGATGTGGCGCGAGAATCACGCAGCCGGTGGTGCCAGTCCAGTGATCCACATCAAGGCCAGCATCGAACTCCGGCAGAAACGGGTTGCCGCCATTGCCAAAGATGCTCTCGACAAAATCGAGGTTACTGACCAGGTTGCCGGGAGCGAAGAAGCGGATCTCCATGCTCTTTTCGCCATCCTGCCCCGGAATTTCAGGACAGACCACTGGACGCATCAGCAACGAAACGAACATCTGCGCCGGCTCGGGCTGGGTCGCGGTAAAGGGAATGGTCAGCAGATCTTGGGGCGGATTGAGCGCGATCTTCAGCAGCCGCGCAAAGCTGAGGCGCGGCACCGCCTTTTTGTCGCCGGGGATCGGCAGGCCACCCTCAGCGATATGGAAGGATCCCTTGGTAGTGCGCCGGTCGCTGGCCGGATTGTGCAGCACACCCTGTTTGACCCGGTAACTGGTAACGATATCGGAACTGAATTTGTCTTCGCCCAGCGGCAGCGAAAGCTCCCGCGCCATGCCGTGGCGATCCAAAATGAAGGTCTGGCTGGGTAGTCTGGGGAGCGGCTCCTGATCAACTCCGTCGAGATAGCGGTTGAGGAAATTTTGGACGCGCTGATCCACCGGACAGAGGTAGTCGGCCAGTAGGCGATTCTTCTCCCGGTAACTCTTCAGCAGATCCTGTGCGGTGTGCATGAACTCATCGCTGAGGCCACCGGATACCGTAGGTTGTCCGGAAGAGGCCAGCTTCAGATTGATGTAGAGCTGAAGCTTCTGTTGTTCATCATCCCTGTCTTCGGCGCCTGATTTCAGACCGAGGGATCTTTCAAGGTCCATAACTGCTCCAATGATACAAATCGCGGGGAATCCTGCCTGATGGACAGCCAACATTCAAGCTGACCGAAGCGGGAAACGCGCCAACACAAGCCAACAAACACGACTTAACATGCTGATTTTTATTGAAATAAATCGAAACACCGATCCTCTTACAGGGCTAAATCAAACATCAGGAAACGCCAGGCAGTGCCAGTCGGAAATGTCCTTTGGATGGCCTGGATCAATAGCAAAGAGCAGATACCCTGACTAGAATGGCTTTTGTTGTGCTCACAATCACAGCCAGCACAGCGCTGGCTGTGCTCCCAAGTCCCCCCAACCCAGCGAGGGCCCAAGCGTGACGGAAAAGAAGACAAACAAAGGGAAGATCAAGAAGATCGACAATAAGCGCTATGAAAAAGAGCTGTTCCGCCTGCAGCTTGAGCTCGTAAAACTCCAGGAGTGGATCAAGCATCAGGGGCTCAAGGTGGTGGTGATCTTCGAGGGGCGGGATGCGGCTGGTAAGGGTGGTGTAATCAAGCGGATCAACCAGCACCTCAATCCCCGCATCTGCCGCGTGGTCGCCCTACCCGCCCCCACAGAGCGGGAGAAGACCCAGTGGTATTTCCAGCGCTACGTGCCACATCTGCCCGCCGCCGGTGAGATGGTGCTGTTCGACCGCAGCTGGTACAATCGCGCCGGGGTCGAGCGAGTCATGGGGTTCTGTACCGAAGAGGAATACAGCGAATTTCTACGCTCCTGCCCGGAATTCGAGCGCATGCTGGTGCGCTCCGGCATCATCCTGATCAAATACTGGTTTTCGGTATCGGACGAGGAGCAGGAACGGCGTTTTCAGAGCCGGCTGGAAGAACCCCACAAACGCTGGAAACTGAGCCCAATGGATCTGGAGTCTCGTACCCGCTGGGTCGAGTATTCAAGGGCCAAGGATGAGATGTTTGCCCATACCGATATCAAGCAGGCCCCTTGGTATGTGGTCCATTCAGACATCAAAAAGCACGCCCGCCTCAACTGCATCAGCCACCTGTTGAGCATCATCCCTTACGAAGACCTGACCCCAGAGCCGATCGAACTGCCGCAACGTCACGACAGCAGAGGCTATGTGCGCCCACCGATGTCGGACCAGACCTTCGTCCCGGAGACCTACCCCTGAGCACACAGGCTCCGGGCACAAAAAACGCCCGGCCGGTGGACCGGCCGGGCGTCTCTTCAGCTACAGATCACTGGGCTTTGATATAGGTCGCCAGGGCAGCCCGCTCCGCCTCACCAATCTCGGGGAAGCTCGGCATCACCATACCGCCTTCCGCGATCTTACCGGTGATCTCAGCCACTTCATGGTCAGAACCGGCAATCTTCAGCAGGAAGCCAAACTTGCCACTACCCTTTTCACCATGGCACGAGGCGCAGGCCTCGGCGAAGATCTGTTCAGGCGCACTGCCTGCTACTGGTTTGTAATCGCTGGCACCGCCACAACCGGCTAGAGCACCGGCCATCACGGCAACCAGAGAAAAACGGATTGGATTGGTCATTGTGTTACTCCAAATTGAATTTGCGCTGACTGATAAGGATCGTTCTGTTTTTATTGCCATCCCGATGCCGATCTGTCACAAATAGTCGATTAAATCTGCCTCCGGACAGCGCGAAAAGTATACCTGCATCCTGATTCCCGTTGTCTGGAAATTTCAACCGGTGAAGTGCCGCTTTTTGCGAACCAGGTACAGTTTTTCTATACCCAACCGGCATGCAGAAAGTGCGCTACGAATGACGACAAACTACGCTATCAGTATGATTATTGGTTTACGGCAACAATCAGGAGAAGCTTGAGCGATGGTCCAAAAAGGGATTCTTGTGACCGGTGGTGCTGGCTATATCGGCAGCCACACACTACGGCAGTTGGGGGAAGCAGGCGAACGCCTGGTCACTCTAGATAACCTCTCCACTGGCTGTCGCCCGGCCGTGCTCTATGGTGACTTGGTGGTTGGCGACATCGGCGACAAAAAACTGCTGATCGAGCTGCTGCGCAAATACCAGATCAACACAGTATTCCATTTTGCCGCGTTCACGGATGTGGCCCGGTCCTACGAAATCCCCCTCGACTACTACCACAACAACACCAGCAATACCCGCATCCTGCTGGAGAGTTGTGTGGAGAGCGGAGTACGCAACTTCATCTTCTCCTCCACTGCCGCCGTCTACGGTTACCAGGCCGAAAACCTAGTCGACGAGGACTCTGCCACACACCCGTTCACACCCTATGGCCAATCGAAACTGATGGCCGAACAGATGGTGCGGGATACCTCTGCCGCCTACGGCATCAAACATGTCATCCTGCGCTATTTCAACGTCGCCGGTTGCGATCCGGAACTGCGCACTGGCCACGCGGCAGAACATTCCACCCAGCTAATCAAGGTCGCCTGTCAGGCGGCTATGGGTAAAAGGATGCAAATCGAGATATTCGGGACCGACTACCCGACCTGCGATGGTACCGGCGTGCGCGACTATATACATGTGGAGGACCTGGCCAACGCTCATCTGCTAGCCCTCGACTATCTGCGAAGAGGCGGCAGTTCCACCACCCTGAACTGCGGATATGGCAGGGGATACTCGGTTCGTGAAGTGCTGCAGACCGTCGAACGACTTTCCGAAACCCCCCTGAATGTGGTTGAATCCCCGCGTCGTCCAGGGGATCTGCCCTCGATGATTGCCAGGGCCGAGCGAATCCGGCAACTATTTGGCTGGAAGCCCAGATTCGAATCGCTCGACGCAATCGTCTCGTCCAGCCTGGCGTGGGAGAAGATCATCACCCCATGCCAGCCGATGGCACTGCCCTAGCGTTTCGCCCCTGTCATAAAATGGGGGGTACAGCACCAAAAACCGAGCTAGACATCTCAATACTATGGATCTGCTACAGATTTTTATCCTGGCCGCACTGCAGGGCCTGACCGAATTCCTTCCCATCTCCAGCTCCGCCCACCTAATCCTCGCACCTCTTGTATTGGACTATGCCGATCAGGGGTTCGCCTTCGATGTGGCAGTGCATGTGGGTTCTCTGCTGGCCGTGATTAGCTACTTCCGCCATGAGGTGATCTCCATTAGCCGCGATTTTTTCAAATCCCTGTTCAATCGCTACGCCACCACCCCGGAATCGCGCCTTGGTTGGATGATCATTGTCGCCACCATTCCGGTGGGGCTGTTCGGCCTGCTGATGAAGTCGCTGATAGAAGGAGAACTGCGCTCGCCGCTGGTGATCGCCATCACCACCATCGGCTTCGGTATCGTACTGCTGGTCTTCGACAAGATAGGCAAACATAGCCGAGATGAGTACTCCATCACCTGGCGAGATGCACTGATTATCGGCCTGTTCCAGGCGGTGGCGATCATCCCCGGCACCTCTCGCTCCGGCTCCACCATGAGTGCTGGTCTGATGCTCGGACTGACCCGCGAGGCCGCCTCCCGCTTCTCTTTTCTGCTCGCCATCCCCACCATCCTGATGTCGGGTGGGCTGGTCACCCTGGAACTGATCAGCAGTGATGCCTCCGCTGACTGGAACTCCTTATTGCTTGGCACCGCGCTCTCATTCATCACCGCCTATCTCTGCATCCACTATTTCCTGCGCTTCATCGAGCGTATCGGCATGACGCCGTTTGTTATCTATCGGCTGATCTTGGGCGTTGCCATCCTGATCTTCTTCCTCCTCTGACGGGGCAAAAAGATGGGGGTGTCATCGGGCATGATGGACGCCCCCTTCAGCCTCCCTGCACCTTGCTTTCTAGATTTGCCAACAGTCCGTCAATCCCCTGCTTTTTCACCAGGCTGGCGAAGCTGCTACGATAGTTGCGGACGATGCTCACGCCTTCAATCACCACATCGTAGGCCAGCCATTTGTCGCCCCGCTGACGCAGACGGTAGATCACCGGGATCTCCACGCCCGTACGTATGATAAAGGTCTCCGCCACCGCCTTGTTCTTGCGGATCTTCTCCTTGCCGTAACGGATGGTTTCGTTGGTGTAGCTCTCCATGGCAGCAATGTAGGTGTTCTCCATCAAGCGCTTGAACAGCTCGACAAAGCGATCACGCTGAGCAGCATCCGCCTTCTTCCAATTTTTGGCCAGGATGCTGCGCGACATCACCTCAAAATCGAAATGAGGCGCGATCAGATCCCGCATCTGCTGGCGACGCTGTGCCTGATCCACCTCCGGCTGCTTGAGTAGCGCCATCACACCATCCACAACCTCACGCAATTGTTCTGTGGGAGAGGGTACAGCGACAGCCTGGCTGCTACCAAACAAAAAACAGATCAGCCCCAAAGGTAACAGCATTTTTTTAAACGACATGGTGGTTCTCCCGATCAACGCAAGCAGAGTGTCAAATGGCATTCACTTATCATTCGTGGACTGGCCCTCGAAGATATATTTACTCAGCAACTCTTCCAGACTCACTGAGGACTCGGTCTCAGTGATAATGTCGCCAGGTTCGAGATAATCTTCAGAGCCGCCGGCAGAAATCTTGATCAACTTCCCACCCAGAAGCCCGCTACTGGCAATCGAGGCAATGGCATCATCCTGGAGACGAATGGAGTTGGGCAGACTCAGCTCAACCTCGGCCTCGAAATCCTCATGGTTGAAGTGAATGTCGGTTACTTTGCCGACCACGACACCGGCCATCTCCACCTCCGCCCCGTTTCTCAATCCAGAAGCGGAGAGGAAGCGGGCGGTCAGAGTATAGTGGCTACCACTAGCATCACCGATCCCGCCAAGCTTGACCGCCAGAAATGCAAAACTGACCAGTCCCACCAGCACAAACAGGCCTACAACGGTTTCAACTTTGATCCGGTTCATGGATTCAACTCCAGTGTTTATCTCTCATGCGATGCCCTCTTAAAGCATCAGTGCGCCGACCAGATAGTCACCAAACAGGATGGCGATGGCGGAAACCACTACCGCGCTAGTCGTGACCTGGCTGACCCCCTCGGCACCAAACCGCCCGCCCCGCTCCAGGTGCATAAAAAACCCCTTAGCAGTGGCGATGACGGTGATCACCAGACCAAACAGCAGGGACTTGTAGAGCCCCATGGCCACATCATTCCACTCCACGCCGCTGTACATACTGTCGAAATAAGCCCCCTGATTGAGGCCGAAGATCTGCACCCCCACCAGCCAGCCGCCGATCAACCCCATCACATCGAAGACGCTGGTGAGCAACGGCAGCGAGATGATACCGGCGACCAGCTTCGGGGCAATAATGAACTTGTGGGGATCGATCGCCATGCACTCCAGCGCATCGATCTGTTCGCTGGTGCGCATGATGCCGATCTCGGCACACATCGCCGAGCCCGCCCGCCCCACCACCATCAGCGCCGCCATCACCGGCCCCAACTCACGCAGCAGAGCCAGCGCGACCGCGGAGCCCAACAAATCCACCGAGCCAAACCGTTCCAGGGTGTTGTGAAACTGCAACGCCAGCACCATGCCGGTAAACAGTCCAGAGATCACTATCACCAGCATCGATCGGGCGCCGATGAAGTGGAGCTGGCGGATCACAGGCTCGAGTTGGTAGGGGGCACGAAACAGACTGAGCAGCGCACTCAGCAGCATCTTCGCCATGCGTCCGGCCTGATCGAGCAGGTCCAGGGAAACTTCGCCAAGATGGTTCAGATATTTGATCATTGGGGTATCTGGATTCAGCTTCCGGTCAGGCGGCGCAGATAAGCATCCGGGTCCGGTTGTTCACGGTTCGGCCGGCGGTTGAGCAGGTTCTGGATCTGCGGATCACTGCTGTTTCGCACCTCATCCACACTGCCACTCATCAACACCTTCCCGCCACCCAGCATGGTGATCCGATCGGCAATAGAGAAGGTGCTCTCCAGCTCATGAGTCACCACTACGATGGTGGTGCCGGTGGTCTCGCGCAGGCGCAGTATCAGTTCATCCAGCTCCGCAGAAGTAACTGGATCGAGCCCTGCCGAGGGCTCATCAAAAAACATCAGGGCGGGATCCATGATCAGGGCACGAGCCAGAGCGGCGCGCTTCACCATACCGCCAGAAAGTTGTGCCGGCATCAGATTTTCCGTCCCCGGCAGATTGACCATTTCCAGCTTCATGCGGGTCATCACCGCCATGGTGCTCTCATCCAGTCTGGCATGATGGCGCAGCGGCAAGCGGATATTCTCCCCCACTGTGAGAGAGCTGAGCAGGGCGCCGCCCTGAAACGCCACTCCGATGCGTCTGCGCACCTGCCGCAGGTTCTCTGGGTGGCGGGCGTCAAACGGCTTGCCGAGCAACTTCACCGAACCGGCGCTAGCCTCCTTCAGCCCCAGCAGGGTGCGCAGCAGGGTACTCTTGCCGGAACCACTCCCCCCATGATCACCATAATCTCACCGGCATTCACCTGCAGGTCGATACCATCGAGCACCTTGTGATTGCCGTAGTGCACCTCAAGCCCTTCAACCTCCACCACCCTGCCATCACTGTCAGCCTGCATGGTCATTGGCAAACCTCCCGCACAGCTGTGGCAGCCGCATCAGGCCTACCCGGAAAAATCATCACTGGCCGCATCTGCACCATTCATTTGCCCTCAAGGTGCGCTTCAAGTGATGGATAGATAGGAAAGACATGATCGAGCCTGGCAAGCCGCAACACATTCATCGCCGCATCACTCACCCCCACCAGGGAAAAATCGAGTTCCAGGGTACGCGACAGTTGATATCCCTCCACCAGACTTGCCACACCTGAACTGTCGATGTAGGTCACGTCAGAAAGATCGACCAGCAGGTTTCGCTTGTTCTGCAGACAGTCGAGGATCGCCTTGCGTGCGTTGGGGGAACAACTGAGGTCAACCTCGCCGGTCAGGTAGAGCACCGAAAATCCCTCTCTCTCCTCAACCGCATATGCCATGCCTACCACCTTCAGGATTGAAAATACTTCACCATTTTCAGAGTGTTTCCTGTCACCACACACTCCAGGAACTCCACCTCATCCATGATCTGCCTGATGAAGTGAACCCCCAGCCCACCGGGTCGGATCTGATCCAGATCCCGTGGCCGGATGCTCTCTGTATCGACACAGGGGGCGTCATCTTGAAGTAAAAAAATCAATGCCGATTGAGAGCGCAGAACAGATAGCCGGATCTCCCCCTTTGGGGCGTTGTGGTAGGCGTGCTGGATGACGTTCATGCATGCTTCATGGACCGCCAGGACAACGTTATCCCTTTCCTGCTCTGGCAGTCCCGCAAGCTCCGCCACATCACGAATCACACTGCGCACCAGTTTCAAACAGCATGGCTCAGCCGCGATCCGCAGATCGATCAATTGTTCAGCGTTTTTCTTCACTTTCTTGACGTTCAACCAGCAGGAGAGTGATGTCATCATCAGAGCTGGCCTGACCACGACGTACCTCGGCAACGATGCGCTGCAGACGCTCCTGCGGCGATTTGTGGGCATATCTGCTGAACAGGCTAATCAGGCCCTGCTGTTCCAGGCGCTGCTGCCCTGAGATTCGCGCCTCGATCAGGCCATCGGTATAGAGGTAGAGGCTGTCGTTTCCCAGCTGAAACTCGATGCTGGGAAAATCAATCACGGCAACCACCCCCAGGGGCGGAGCAGTTGCCGGATATTCGGCCTGCTGCTGTGTGCTGCTCATCTGAATGACCGGAGGATGGCCGGCATTGGCGAGCCGTACCCTACCGGATTGCGGGTTGTAGAGGCCCGCAACCATGGTGACAAACATACCGTGGATGGATCGCTCAGCAATCTCATGATTGAGCATCGCCAGCAGTTTGGAGGGGTCGTGGATGCTCTTGCCAAGACAATGAAACAGACTGCTCGCCTTGGCCATCAGTAGTGCCGCATTCATCCCTTTGCCGGCAACATCGGCGATGCAGAATGCGATCTGGCCATTGTGCAGCTGGAAGAAATCGTAGAAGTCCCCAGACACTGCCTTGGCGGAAACATTCACCCCCGCCAGCCCCAGCGGATTGTCTGATTCGCTTGGCAGCAGGCTGCGCTGCACCTCCCGGGCCAGTTCCAACTCCCGATTGAGCTCTGCAGTGACCCGATCCCGCTCCTCGATGATCTGCTGCAGGTGCCAGTTCATCTCCTGCACACTCAGGTTCTCCTCCACCAGGCGCAGATTGGCGTTGCGCATCAGTGAGTCGAACTCGGGTTGCTCACTAATCTCGAAACCGTAGGCGCCGGCCGCCTCAGTAATGGCGCTAGCGACCTCCTCCAGCAGTCGATCCGCTTGTTCCGCAGAGAGCTCAAACTGATCGGAAAGCAGCCCACGGCAGGTCTGGATCGCATGACGTTTGTCATCCGCAGTAAACACCGACGCCATCCAGTCAACACAGCGGGCCAGCGCCGCGAGCCGAGCCGACGATACAGAAACCTGCTGGGGAGGCGTCTCATGATGAAAACCAATGGCGATCTCCAGCTCCTCCGGAAATCCCCAGGATCTGGCCAGCTGCAGCCCCACCTTGTCGTGACTCATACCAAACAGTTGCAACTCAAGATCCCGGCGCCTGTCAGGTGGCAGCCGCGCCAGATTGGGCCACTCGCTGATGCGGTTGAGCTTCAGATAGAACAACACCAGCAGACCAAAATCTTGCAGCAACCCGGCGGTAAAACAGGTATCCCCATCCAGACCAGTCAGCACCGCCAGTGACCTGCCACAGACAGCACGGCGCAGAGCCGCCTCCCAGAACTCGGTCACTGGGAAGGCGGGCAACTGATCTGGCTTGAGTGCATCCCGCATCGCAATACAGAGTGCAATATTACGCAGGGCATTCTGGCCGATGACGGTGATCGCGCGGGCTACCGAGGTGATCTCGCTAGCGAAGCCAAAATAGGCGGAGTTTGCAATTCGCAGGATCTCCACCGACAGCACAGGATCCTGCGCCACCATGCTGCTCAGCTGTTGCGCATCCCATTTCTCCCGGGTACAGGCGTGGACCACATTGAGGGTTCCTTGGGGAGGGGACGGCAACTCAGTAGGCTTCAGGGACTCCAGGGAAACAAAATCCAACGGCCTTTTCCTTGCTTGGTGATCGGACGACAGAAGGCGGCAAGGCAGGGTTCGCCCAGACGCACCTCCCAGAGTATAGCCAAGGCCAGAACAAGGGACGCCGCTCTGCCCGGTGCGGGTTCACTCCACTCCGGCAGGTCGCTCTAGCCGACTCACCAACAGGATCGCCAGGGTCGCGACCAGGATACCAGGCACGATCTCGTAGAGATCGAAGATACCGCCCTGCAGCTGTTTCCAGAGCACCACCGTGACACCACCTACGATGATGCCTGCCAACACTCCATTGCGGCTCATGCGCCTCCAGTAGAGCGAGAGCACCACCACCGGCCCAAAGGCAGCACCAAAGCCGGCCCAAGCGTAGGCAACCAGATCGAGCACCTGGCTGTCGGGGTCGAGCGCCAACAGAAACGCCGCAGCAGCAATCCCCACCACCGCAAGCCGCCCCACCAGCACCAGTTCCCTTTCACTCGCCTGACGCCGCCACAGCACCCGGTAGAGATCCTCGGTGAAGGCGCTGGAGGCCACCAGCAATTGTGAATCGGCGGTACTCATGATCGCCGCCAGGATTGCCGCCAGACAGATGCCGGCAATCAGCGGATGGAACAGCAGCCCGACCAGTTCGATAAAGACCCGCTCCGCATCCGCCAGCGGCTGATCAAAGCTCGGCACTCCCACCAAGCCCACCAGAGAAGCGGCGATGAGTGACAACACCACCCAGCTCATCGCAATCCGCCGCGCCAGGGGCAGCTGCCGCACCGATCTGACCGCCTTGAAGCGGGCCAGGATGTGCGGCTGGCCAAAGTAGCCCAGCCCCCAGGCGGGCAGCGAGACGATCGTGATCCAGCCCAGGGGCGCGCCGCTGTTGTCGCTAAACGGATCGAGTAGATGGGGATTGCGCTGTTCGAGCCGACTCAGGGCCTCAGCCACGCCACCCAGCTCCCCCAAGGCGATCAGCGGTACTGCCAGCAGCGCTGCGAGCATCAGCAACCCCTGCAGCAGATCGGTCCAGGAAACAGCGATAAAACCACCAAAGGTGGTGTAGAGGATCACCGTCAGGGCGCCAGCCGCCACCGCCCAGACATAGGGCAGCCCAAACACCGACTCAAATAGCTTGCCGCCGGCCACCAATCCAGAGCTGGTGTAAAAGAGAAAGAACAGCAGGATAAAAAAAGCCGAGATGATGCGGATCAGACCCGACTCATCATTGAAGCGGTTGGAGAGATATTCCGGCAGAGTCAGGGCATTGCCCGCCTGCTCCGAGGCGATTCTCAAGCGCCCCGCCACCAGCCGCCAGTTGAGCCAGGTGCCGACCGCAAGCCCCGCCGCCAGCCAGAGCGACTCCAGTCCAGAGAGGTAGGCATAACCCGGCAGCCCCAGCAGCAGCCAACCGCTCATGTCGGAGGCGCTGGCCGAGAGCGCCGTCACCCAGCTGCCCAGGCTACGACCGCCAAGCACAAAATCGGAAAGATTGCTGGTCCGCCGCCAGGCCCAAAAACCGATCGCCAGCATCAACAGCAGATAGACAAGAAAGGTGGCGCCGATAGCCAGCTCCGCTGTCTCTCCCATCTCAACCGATCCCTCTGCGGCGTTGCTCGATCTTTGCCAGATAACTCTGTTTCATCACCTGCTCCAACGCACCGTTGTCTGCATACTCGACACCGAACACCGGTTGCCAGAGCGTCGGGCTCTCCATGCAGAGATAGAAAAAGACCTGATCGTGCCAGGGCGTGAGCCCCGTATAGGCATGGCTGAACATCTCGATCTTGATCGCATCCGGATAGGAGAGTTTGCCCGCCGCCTCCACCATCGGCATCTTCAGGATCTGGCTGCGCAATCCCTCACGGCCGCGCAGCTTCTTCAGCACCGACTTGATATAGGTGAGGGTGCCAAGACTCACCAGCGCCACCTCAGCGGGGTCAAATACCTCAACCAAGCGACTGAAGATCGCCCCGTACTCCTCCCGCCAGCGATCGTAGTGGATCATTGGGTGGAAGTGAAAACCAACCAGAATACCCCGATCCGCCAGCCGCCGTGCCGCCGCCAAGCGCTCCTCCAGGGAGGCGGTCAGGTGCTCTTCATTGTCGATCAGGGTCTGCGGATTGAGGGACCAGGTGCAGAGGACATTGGCTGGGATATCGTTTTTCAGCAAGTAGGCGATATTTTTCGACTTAGTTTTCAACTCCAGGATCACATTCGGGTGACGGCGGGCAAACGCCATCAGCGCATCCAGGATACCGGCCTGATTGCCCCACATCAGTGAGTCTGAGGATTGTCCTGTGCCGATGTGATAAATCTTCTGCGGATCGATTTCCAGCCGCTCCAGCTTCTGTGCAAAGCTGGCATCAAAGCGCACCTCATCACCATGATAGAAGGATTGGATGCTGCAGTAGCTGCAGTCGAAGCCGCAATTTTGCACCGCATCCAGGGTCAGCAGATTGCAGCAACGGGTGCGCGACGAAGCCACCGGACACCAGCCCAACCCCAGCTGGGGCCTCTCTTCGGTCACACGGCGGATGCGGTCTGTAGCATCGGGGGAACGCGGTGAACTCTCGGGATAGTGGTTCGGCATCTCCCGCAATCGCTGACGATGCAGCTGCAACTGCTGCAGGATCTGCTGGCGTGCTGCTTTGCCGGCGCCTGAAGGGGGCTCGAGCCCGGACCAGAGCTGCTCGATCGGCGGCTCACCCCACATCTGCAGATCGGTACAGATCTCCCCCAGTTGCCGCAGTTCCTGGAAGCTGAAGCGGTAGATCCGCGCCTGCTCCTCTATAAATTTGTGTTGCTCTGGGGAGAGTCGCGCAATCCCAGCCTGCTCCAACTGCCCATTCAGGCGGTTCTCATAATCGTCGTTTCGGCTCATGGCCGACAGTTGTACGCAAGCCGTCGGCCCCATGCAAGCACCTGCCCCGCCGGCCTCGCAGCAGCACAAGGCCAGCCCCCAACAGCAGCCAAGCAGCCGGTTCAGGCACACCGATCGGCGGTACAACCACCGGATCGGTACAACCGCTAGCACGATCGGTATTCGCCATGCCCGGCGTGATACAGGCCTGGGCAAAATCGGCGTTATTGGAGTCGCTATCAGCGCCGTTGGGCCAACGAGAGAGCCCCAGATAGGCAACTGTTGAGGAATCAACCAGGCCTGCCCCGGAGCCCTCGGTAAAACCCGCCACACTGCCTTCATAGCTCAGGCTGTCGATCTGGCTGGCGCCGAAAAATAGTGCCAGAGCATCCGGGGCACCGTTCTGAATCAGATTGCTCGCCGGCGATACATTCAGGTCGCAATTGATCACATTGGCACTATCGCCACAGAGCACAAAGTAGGCCCCTGCCTGCAGTTGCAGATCGGGCAGATCGAAGCTGCGGTAGATGGCACCACTGTTGCCATTAATCAACGACAGGGAGTATCCGAAGAGATCGAGGGAAGTGCTACCCGCGTTGAAAAGTTCGATGAACTCGGCAGTATCGCTGCCCGGCTGATCATAGTCGACCTCATTGATCAGCAGAGAGGCCTGGCCCTTAAAGCCGAACAGGGCGAAGGAGAGCCCAACCAGGGCTGGGAGTCGTTTAAATTTCATGGCGCATTTCCTTATGCATGGTTACAAGGCCCGCTCGCTGGGCTGATACCTTTATCCTTTGCTTATGAAACTAGCTGCAATAAGAACGAGAATCCATCAGAGCGACGCCAGCCTCTCTGTAGGAAACCGCTGACGCATAAGGAGCCTCTGCATGAATCTAGGCGGGCAGAATTGTGAGGCCAAATTATTCGCTGCAAGGCGGGAATCGCAAGCAATAGCCGGCCTATTGCCAAGATTTTCAACGCAGCAGCGGAAAATTTAGGCCCCAAGGCTGCCGTTCATGATTCGTGCAAAGGCGCCTTACCCCTTACGACTGACGTATTTCTTCAATCGTTTGCGCTTCTGGATCTGGCGTGGGGTGAGCTTGTTGCGCTTGCCCTCATAGGGGTTGTCACCGGAGCGAAATTCGAGTCGGATCGGCGTGCCTGAAAGCTTCAGGGCACGCCGGAATCGCCCAACTAGATAGCGCTTGTAGGTGCTGGGAACATGCTCGGTCTGATTGCCATGGATCACGATGATCGGCGGATTCTTGCCCCCCTGGTGAGCGTAGCGCAGCTTGATACGCCGGCCACGCACCAGCGGCGGCTGATGCTCCTGCACCAGCAGCTCCAGCAACCGGGTCAGCTCCGGCGTGGCCAGATCGCGGGTCGCATTGGCGTAGGCCCGATCCACCAGCCGGTAGAGACCACCGACCCCTGAACCGTGCAGCGCCGAGATGTAGTGGTGGGTGGCGAAGTCGAGAAACGGCAGCTTGCGTTCGATCTCCTCACGCACCTGCTGGCGCTGCCCCTGATCCAGACCATCCCACTTGTTGATCACCAGCACCAGGGCACGACCGCTCTCCAGGATATGGCCGGCCAGATTGGCATCCTGCTCCCCCACCCCCAACTGAGCATCCAACACCAGCAGCGCCACGTTGGCCTGCTCCAGCGCCTGCAGCGTCTTGATCACGCTGAACTTTTCGATCACCTCGTTGACCCGCGCGCGACGCCGAACTCCGGCGGTATCGATCAGGGTGTAGTGTTTGTCGTCGTGGACAAAGGGGATGAAGATGCTGTCACGGGTGGTGCCAGGCTGATCGAAGGCGACCACCCGCTCCTCACCCAACATGCGGTTGACCAGGGTCGACTTGCCCACATTGGGACGGCCCACCACCGCAATCTGGATCCCCTCTGGCAACTCCTCCGGCATCTCCACCGGCGGCAGGCTCTCGAGTACCTCGACGATCAGGCCGTGCACCCCCTGTCCGTGGGCCGCAGCGATCGCCTTCGGCTCACCAAGACCGAGGCTGAAAAACTCATTGGCGGCGGCATCCCGGCTCAGCCCTTCACTCTTGTTGACTACCGCAGTCACCGGTTTGCCGGTACGGCGCAGCTGCTCGGCGATGACCTCATCGCCGCCGGTGCAGCCCTCACGGGCATCCAGCAGCAACAGCACATGGTCGGCCTCGCCGATTGCCTGTCGCACCTGCTGCTCCATCAGCAGATCAACCCCGTCCTCACCGCTGAGGCCGCCAGTATCCACCACCACATAAGGGCCGGGGCCGAGCCGGCCCATGCCATACTTGCGGTCGCGGGTAAGACCAGGTTGATCCGCCACCAGCGCGTCGCGGCTGCGGGTCAAGCGGTTGAAGAGGGTCGATTTGCCCACATTGGGGCGGCCCACCAGGGCGATTACTGGAAGCATCAGAATTAACGCAAAGGACCGGGACGTAGCGCGCTCAGGCGGCCGCCATCATCATAGACATAGACCACACCATCGACCACCAGGGGTTTGGCACGGATCCCACCATCGCCCACCCGGGTGCGCGCCACCAACCGCCCGTCATCCTGGGAGAGCCAGTGCAGATAGCCTTCAAAGTCGCCTACCACCAGATAGTCGCCGACTATCGCCGGGGCCGAAAGACGTCGCGCATGCAGTTCGGACTGCTGCCAGAGAGCCGCGCCATTGGTCGCATCCAGCGCCCACACATGAGCCTGATCATCGCTCACGTAGAGGGTGCGCCAGTCACCATCCATCCCGGCATAAACAGAGAGATCACGTCGCCAGAGCACCACCCCGCTGGCCTCGGCGATCGCCGCCACCTCGCCCTGGAAACTGGCCGCGTAGACCATCCCCTCCACCGCCAGTGGATCGGCATCCAGGTCGACGATGCGCTCCAGCTCGGTGCGACCGTGGGGGGTGGAGACGGTGGCCTCCCAGATCGCGTTGCCACTCTCCAGGGAGAGACTCACCAGCTTGCCATTGGAGAACCCCACCAGCAGCTGGCCGTTGCTGATCAGCGGCGCACTGTTGCCGCGCAGCGTCAGCAGCGGTTCGCTGCGATCGAAGACCCAACGCGGCTGGCCGCTGGTCAAATCGAAGCCGGCGACACGACCATTAATGGTACGCGCCACCACCACGCCCTGCCCCACCACTGGCGGCGCCAAGACCTCACTGCTGACACGCCGGCGCCACAGCTCTTCACCGGTCTCGCCACTCAGCGCCAGCAGCTCCGCCTCGGCCGTGCCGACCAGCACCAGCCCCTCGCCGACACCGGGGCCACCGGTGATCTGCAAACCGGTATCGCGCTGCCAACGGGTTTTGCCCCCAGCCCGCTCGATCGCACTCACTTGACCGGTAGCGTTGGCGATATAGATCAGTTCACCATCCAGCGCCGGCGCGATCGCCAGGAAGCGGCCATCGGTGCCCCCTACCTGCTGCTGCCAGAGGGTCTCGACCGCCAACTCTGCCTGTCGCTCCACCAGCTCAGCCGGCGGATCAGCATTGTCTTTGGCCGAGAAGCCGCTGCAGCCGCCCAGCATCAAGATCAGAGCAACCCAAAATAGCTTGCGTATCATCTCCATCGCCTCAGGGGGTTGCGACTCCAAGGTCATCCAGTTTCATCTGCACCAGTTCGCCATTGCCGACATCGCCGGCCAACGCCAACTGATAGGCTTGGCGGGCCGCCTGCAGATCCCCCTGCTGGCGTGCGATGTCACCCCGCAGTGCGGCAAATTCGCTGTCGAAGCCACCGGCTGGCGCAGCCTTCACCAGACTGGCTGCGGCCTCGGTCTCGCCTTCGCTTAGCAGGATCCGCGCCAGGCGCAGTCGCGCCAGCTGTTTCAGACCGGGCTCTTCGGCATGCTGCATCGCCCATTCAAGCTGCGAGCGGGCCGCCGCACTGTCGCCTTGCTCCATTTTCAGGCTCGCCTGGGCCAGTGCAGCAAACACCGCATAGGCGCTGGATTCATATTCGAGCCGCAGCAGTTCCGCCTGCTTCAACGCTGATTCGCTCTGCCCCTGGGTGATGGCATCGATCATCTGGCTGAAGGCAACCGAGGCCTCTTCACCGACGCGATCCTGATAGCCGTTCCAGGCCTGCCAGCCAAACACCGCGCCGAACCCGAGCACGATGCCTGCGATCACTGAGGTGCCGTTCTCCTTCCACCACTTTTTTAACGCTTCGACCTGCTCTTCTTCGGTCTGATATCCACTCATGACTCTCAACCCTACTTGGTATTCAATTCGAAAACATCGGTGATCACTTCGCTCAATCGCTCCAGTGCCACCTGCTGCTGCTCACCCTCGCCGCGCATGGGCTTGAGGCCTACCTCTCCCCGCGCCAACTCGTCGTCGCCCAAGATCAACGCGTAACGGGCATTACTCTTGTCTGCCTTTTTGAACTGGCTCTTGAAGCTGCCGCCACCACAGTGGGCGATCAACCGCAGCTTGGGCAGCTGATCCCGCAGCCGTTCCGCCAGCAGCATGCCTTCGCGCTGCGCCCGCTCCCCCACCATCACCAGATAGAGGTCGATGCCTGGCAGGCGCTCCGCCAGATCGGTCTCTTCGAGCAGCGCGATCAGCCGCTCCAGCCCCATCGCGAACCCCACTGCAGGCACCCGCCTGCCGCCAAGCTGCTCGACCAGGCCGTCGAAGCGCCCACCGGCACAGACTGTGCCCTGGGCACCCAAACGGGTGGTAACCCACTCGAACACGGTGCGCGAGTAGTAGTCGAGGCCACGCACCAGGCGGGGGTTGGCGACGTAGGCCACGCCAGCCCCGTCAAGGCCCGCCAACAGGGTCTCGAAGTGCGCCTTTGACGCCTCGCCAAGATGCTCCATCAGGCTCGGTGCCCCGGCCACCAACTCCGCCATCTTGGGGTTCTTGGTGTCGAGGATACGCAGTGGATTGCTCTCCAGACGGCGCCGGCTATCCTCGTCCAGCTGCTCCTGATGGGCGCGAAAATAGTCCACCAGGATTGCCCGGTAGGCCTGGCGCTCCTGCGAAGTGCCGAGGGTATTGATCTGCAACTCCAGCCCGTCGAGGCCGATCTCTTGCCAGATCCG
Source organism: endosymbiont of Ridgeia piscesae (assembly GCF_001443665.1). Taxonomy (NCBI): domain Bacteria; kingdom Pseudomonadati; phylum Pseudomonadota; class Gammaproteobacteria; species endosymbiont of Ridgeia piscesae. The sequence continues at coordinate 58,196 of NZ_KQ557124.1, forward strand.
GTGGGTGATCAGGATCTGCTCCAGATCCACATCGGGGCCTTCCAGACCGAAGCTTTCCACGCCGATCTGGTGGAACTGGCGGTAGCGCCCCTTCTGCGGTCGCTCGTGACGAAACATCGGCCCTCGGTACCAGAGCCGCTGCACCTGATTGTGGATCAGGCCGTGCTCCAGCATCGCCCGCACGCAGCCAGCAGTACCCTCCGGGCGCAGTGTGAGACTGTCTCCGTTGCGATCGGCGAAAGTGTACATCTCCTTTTCGACGATGTCGGTCACCTCGCCGATGGAGCGCTTAAACAGCTCAGTCTGCTCGACTATCGGCATACGGATCTCATCGTAGCCATAGCGGGCGAGCACCGAGCGTACCCGGTCCTCGAGAAAATGCCAGAGGGGGGTCTGTTGCGGCAGGATGTCCTTCATCCCGCGGATCGCCTGAATATTCTTTGCCATCGGCCAGTTACTGCGGATCGTCGCGTAAAATCAAACGCCGGAGCTTACCACGTCCGGCGAGCGGGTTATAACCCTGATGGCGTGTAATCAGTAGTCTGCAGGATCGAAGCGAAAACGGGCAACATTGCGGCGGGTGTGGGGCTCGAGATCGAATGTATCGCCATTGATACTCATGTTGACCGCTGCGGCATTGCCAAACAACACCCGATAGGGTGCCGGCCAATTGCCCAGCACCCGTCGGTCACCCACCTTCATGTTGCCGATCAGGCGGGTGCGGCCGGAGGCATCGCGGATCTCTGCCCAACAGGAGTCGTTGAACTCGATCACCACACTGGGGAACGCAGACCCCGGCTCAGCCGGAGCCGCCTCGACCTCTACAGACTCTTCCGCTTCGACTGCATTGGAGGTAGTCGGCGCTGCCTCCTGCAATGCCTCCACGACAACCTCTGCTCTCTGTTCAGCGGCGATCTCCGCTGCTGCACCAACCGGCTCGAGCGCACCAACCTGCCCTGTCTCTTCCGTCAGAGTCTGTGTAAGCGGCGGCGGCTCAGCAACTGCTGCCTCATCCTGTGGAGTAGGCGATTCAATCTCGGTTGCCGGGGTTATCTCCTCGGGCGTCACCTCGAGCGGCGGAGGTAGGCTGAGGCCCGGATTGTCGGGCGCCGCCTCACTCTCCTCCAGCATCGACTCCTGCAGCGTCGCCTGGTCCGCTGTGCTCATATCGTGGAGCTCCTGCTCTCCCTGCCACCAGATCGCCAGCAGCAGCAGCAGGGCGATGACGATCACCCAGGTCACGATGCGCACTCCACCATGGTTGCTACGCATCTCCTTCAGGACTTTGCGGTTGCCGTTGAGCGCACGCGCTTCTTCCGGCAGTGGTGCGAGGGCCCGGTAGGCGTCGATCACCTCATGTTCCGGCACACCAAGGATGCGCGCGTAATTTTTCAGATAGCCCTGCACAAACACCGGACTAGGCAGGACTTCATAGTCATCCCACTCGAGGGCCTCAATCATGGTTTCGCTCAGGTGCAGCTGGGCGGCTAGCTTCATCTGATCTATACCCAGCGCTTCCCGCTCTTTTCGCAAGCGACTGCCAGGCCCCTCTATCGGCTGGTCCGCTCCCATCTGCTCCGCATCTTTGGTGGAAAGTACACTCATTATCGTTCTATTTGGTTGAGGAGCTGTATCTCAGGAGCATCCGGGAATTTTCCCCTGAGCAGCCTCTTATACTTGGCAGCTTTCTCTTCATCCCCCAACGCCGTCTCGATCTGAATCCCCATCCAGAGCGAACCGGCGGTTGCCGCCACCTGTTGGTGGTATCGTTCAATATAGTCCCGCGCTGCGAGATGATTCTCCTGCTCCAGCATCATCCCGGCCATCTGGTAAAGGGCCAGAAAAAAGCGATCGTTGGCGCTCAACGCCCGTCGATAATAACGCTCTGCTGCCAATTTGTCGCCACTACGCTCGGCACACAGGCCAGCGTTGGTAAGCGCGATCCAGGGGGTCGGATAGAGCGGATTCTCCAACGCCAGTTGAAACTGTTTGTCCGCCAGATCATATTGACCCTGTTTACAAAAGAAGCCGCCACGAGCATTGTGAATATAGGGGTTCTGTGGCTGGATCACCAAGGCTTCAGTATAGTGCTGATCCGCAAGCCCGACCTCACCCAACCGCTCATAGAGCAGTGCAATCACATTGTGTGCTTCGGCGCTCTTGGGGTCGAGCTCCAGGCCCCGCTTGAGCTTCTTCATCGCTATCCCAAGCTGGCCCTCACGCATATAGACGATTCCCATCTCCACGTAGACATCGGCCGGGCTCTTCCGATTCTGATCGCCAAGGTTGCCAGTGCTACCCCCTTCCGGCCTGAACTCGCCCTGGCTGGCACAGGCGCTGAGCAGCACCGCAAGCGACACTACTGCCAACCGGGTCAGCCAGAATCGTTGTTTCATCGCGCCCCTGCCTCCGCCGCCCGTTGCGGCATTTTTCTTTTCAGTTCACGCTGACTACGATCCTTTACCCGCCCCACCAGCTGGCCACAGGCGGCGTCGATATCCTCGCCGCGGGTCTTGCGGGTAATGGAGATGATGCCTGCTCTCATCAGGCGCTGACGAAATACCTCGACCCGTTCCGGCGGAGAGGTTTTGTAGGAGGTGCCGGGGAAGGGATTGAAGGGGATCAGATTAAGCTTGGAGGGAGTCCCCTCCAGCAGCCGGATTAACGCCTTGGCGTGCTGGATCGAATCATTGATGCCATCCAGCATCACATACTCCCAAGTAATCTTGCGCCGCTTGTCACCCTTGATGAAGTCACGACAGGCAGGGATCAGCTCCTCCAGCGGGTACTTCTGGTTGATCGGCACCAGCTGGTCGCGCAGCTCATTGGTCGGCGCATGCAGCGACACGGCAAGGCTCACATCACTCACCTCGCGCAGCTGTCTTAGCGCCGGCACGATACCGCAGGTGCTGATGGTGACGCGATATTTGGAGAGCATGTAGGCGGAGTCGTCCTGCATGATATCCATCGCCGTCACCACCGCATCAAAATTAGCGAGCGGCTCACCCATCCCCATCAGTACGATATTGGTCGGTGGATGCCCTAGCTCGCGGCTGGCAACCCAGACCTGGCCGATAATCTCCGCCACCGAGAGATTGCGGTTGAAACCCTGGCGAGCGGTGGAGCAGAAGCTGCAGTTGAGTGCGCAACCGACCTGGGAGGAGACGCAGATGGTGGATCTCTCCCCATCCGGGATATAGACCGTCTCGATACGCTGGCCATCATCCAGCTGCAACACCCACTTGCGGGTGCCGTCGCGGGCCGGCTGCTCAAACACCAGCTCCGGCAGACGGATCTCTGCCAGCGACTCCAGCTGCACACGCAACCGCTTGGAGATATCGGTCATCTGATTGAAGTCGATCACACCCTGCTTGTGGATCCATTTGAAAACGTTGCGCCCATGGAAGGCTTTGGAACCCAGTTCGACAAAAAAGCGCTCCATCAACCGCTGATCGAGCTCCATTAGGTTGGTTTTGTTCAACTCAGACAAGCAGGTTTCCTCATTCCGCGGGATTGGCGGCAGCACAGGCACTCAACAAGTAGGCATAGAAACAGATAATCCTGCCCCGCTCAACGTGTTACACGCCAGAACACGCTTAACCACAAGCATCAAAGGGATAAATTACCACAATCGAGCGAAAGACTTGGCGATTCTAGCCAGAGTCTCTGCCACAGGCAATCAGGCAGAGTGATTCAGAGGAAAGCAGAGGCGGGAGGGGCCGCCGCAAACCAGTATTGCGGCGGCCTCAGGAGAAAACAGTGAGGTGGGGATCAGATGCCCAGCTTATCCTTGATTGCCGCCACAACCGTATCACTGGAAGTGGAGTTGACATCCATCAACATCCCCTCGTTGCGGTAGAAGTCGGTCAGCGGCGCGGTCTTCTCATTGTAGACGTCGAGACGGTTGGAGATCGCCTCTTCGGTCTCGTCGTCGCGCTGCACCACATCGGCGCCGCACTTGTCGCACTTGCCTTCCACCTTCGGCGGCATCGACTTAACGTTGTAGATGGCGCCACAGCCGACGCAGGTGCGACGGGTAGTGAGGCGGTCGAGGATCACGTCACGCGGCACGTCCAGGTTGACCGCAGCATCCAGCTCGATGCTGAGATCGGCCAGCAGGGTCTTGAGTTGCTCGGCCTGGGGGATGGTGCGAGGGAAACCGTCGAGCAGGAAACCGGCCTTGCAATCATCCTCCTGCAGGCGCTCTTTCATGATGCCCATGATCAGCTCGTCAGGCACCAGATCACCGGCATCCATGAAGGCCTTGGCCTGTTTGCCCAGCTCGGTGCCATCCTTGACTGCGCCGCGCAGGATGTCGCCGGTGGAGATCTGTACGGAACCGTCGACAGCGGTCAGCAGCTTGGCTACGGTGCCTTTACCGGCACCCGGGGCGCCCAGAAGAATCAGTCGCATGGTTTTTCTCTCTGCAATCTATTTGATAAGGGGTAAGGAGTTTTCGGGGCGAGATTGTGTCGCCAAGTCGCGCAAAAAGCAAAAAAAATCGCGCCTGAACAGGGAATTCCAATCCGCAGTACGCCTCCCAACGATTGCCGCAGCCGCCGCTCAGTCAACCAGCCGATACACCTCAATCACATCCGGCAACTGCTCGACCTTCAGCAGCAGACGGCTGAGCTGGGCCATATCGGTAACTTCCACAGTAAAGCGCATGGTGGCCCGGTCCTGGGTGCGGTCACTGTGGGTGTTGACCCCGATCACATCGACCTCCTCGTTGGTGAGGATCGAGGAGATATCACGCAGCAGCCCCTTGCGGTCGGCAGCATACACCTGAAAATCGACCGGGTAGAGGGTTTCGTGGCGTTCGCTCCAGTGCACCTCCACCAGCCGCTTCTGCTCCTGGTCATTCATGCTGCGAATGTTGGCGCAGTCGCGCCGATGCACGGTCACACCGCGTCCACGGGTGACAAAACCGATGATCGGATCGTAAGGGAGCGGCTTGCAGCAGCGCGCCATGCTGGTGAGCAGATCGCCCACCCCCTGCACCACCACCTCGCCGCGGGCCGGCGGCTTGTTCAGGCTCCACTCTTCCGGCGGCGCCACACGAGGCGGCGGCTTGGGGGTCTCACTGAAGTTGGCGATATGCACCGGTGAGAGCTCACCGCGGCCGATCGCGGCGTAGACATCCTCCCCCTTGTGCAGATTGTGACGCGCCGCGACCGCCTCCAGGTCGGGCCGTTCACTGATGCTCATGCGGGTCATTTCGCGCTCTAGGGCGGCACGACCCAACTCCACATGGTGTTCGTAGTCGAGCTGCTTGAACCACTGGCGTACCCGCCCTCTGGCGCGGGAGGTGTGCAGATAGCCAAGATGGGGGTTGAGCCAGTCACGGCTTGGACTGCCGTTTTTAGCGGTGAATATCTCCACCGTCTCACCGCTGTGCAGCGGCCGGGTCAGCTGCACGATATGGCCATCCACCCGTGCGCCCTTGCAGCTGTGCCCCACATCGGAGTGGATCGCATAGGCGAAATCGAGGGCGGTAGCCCCCTTCGGCAACTCCACCACCTTGCCCTGGGGAGTAAAGACGTAGATGCGGGTCACCTCCAGCTCGCTGTCGAACTGGGCCAGAAAACCCACCGCCTCCTCGCCGCCATCCTTGAACTCGAGCCAGTGACGCATCCAGACGATACGACGCTCGAAATCCTCGTCGTGCTTGGTGTTCTCTTTGTAGCGCCAGTGGGCCGCCACCCCCAGCTCCGAATGGTGGTGCATGTCGTAGGTGCGGATCTGCACCTCCAGGGTTTTATCCTCGGGGCCGATCACTGCGGTGTGGATCGACTGGTACATATTCGTCTTGGGGGTGGCGATGTAGTCGTCAAACTCGCCGGGGATATGGCGCCAGAGACTATGCACGATTCCCAGTACCGCGTAGCAATCGGCCACATCCTCCACCAGCACCCGTACCGCACGCAGGTCGAAGATTTGCTCGATATCCACCGCCTTACGCTGCATCTTGCGCCAGATACTGTAGATATGTTTTGGCCGGCCACTGATCCCCGCCTGGATGCCCGCCGCCTTGAACTTCTCCTCCAGCAGGGCGATGACATCCTGGATAAAACTCTCCCGGTCACTGCGCCGTCCATCCAGCTGACTGGCGATGCGCTTGTACGCCTCCGGCTCGAGAAAACGCAGACTGAGGTCTTCAAGCTCCCATTTTATCTGCCAGATGCCCAGCCGGTTGGCCAGCGGCGCGTAGATACTGCGGGTCTGCTCGGCGATGCGGCGCTGAATCTCGGCGGGAAAGTCGCGCGCGATGCGCATCAGGTGAAGCCGCTCCGCCACCACCACCAGCACCACCCGCACATCCTCGGCAATACCTAGCAGCAGGCGGCGCAGATTCTCCGCATGCTCTTCCTGGTCGCCGGCCGGGATCTCTCTGGAGAAGTCGGTGAGGGCGTCGATGCGCGCCATGTCACCGACCATGCGCAGAGTGGCCTCACCAAATTGCGCCGTCAATGCCTCCTGATCGCTCGCTTCGTCGTCAAGCACGCCGAGCAGGATCGCCGCCGCCAGGGTCTCCCGGTCGAGCCGCATGCTGGCCAGCACCTCGGCCACTGAGAGGGCATGGCGGATGCGCAGTTCACCGCTCGGCAGACGCACCTCCCCCCCCCGCTCAAGTGCGGTCTGGCAGGCCATCTCCAGATATTCACGGTCACCCGGCTCGATCTGCGGCGCGAGGCTATCGATCCAGGCCTGGATCTTCTCGAGATCGACCAAATCGCCTTCCGGCAGGTTTGTCGTAACACTGACCATGATTAGGGGATAAGTGGCCGCCCGCCCTCTCTGGCGGCCCTCAGATCAGTCGAGCACATGGCTGACCAGTCCGTCAGCCAACTTGGGTTCAAACCAGGTCGATTTCGGCGGCATCACTTCACCCGCATCGGCCACCGCCATCAGCGCCTCCATGCTGGTCGGGAAGAGCGAGAAGGCAACCTGCATCTCGCCGCTGTCGACTCGCGCCTCCAGCCCCTCTAAGCCACGAATGCCGCCGACAAAGTCGATGCGGCTGTCGCGGCGTGGATCAGAGATACCGAGGATCGGCTCGATCAGGTTGTCGGCCAGCAGACTGACATCGAGCCGCGCCACCGGATCGTCCGCTGGGATGCGCGCCGGGTCGAGGCTCAGGCGGTACCACTGGCCGTCGAGGTACATGCCGAACTCGGCGGTGCCGGCGGGCTTGACCGGAGTGTCGCTCATCTCCAGGGTGAAGGCCGCTTCCACCTTCTCCAGGAAGGCCTCCTTGTCGAGGCCATTGAGATCCTTGACCACCCGGTTGTAGTCGAGGATCTTCATCTGGTTGTGAGGGAAGATCACCGACAGGAAGTAATTGTAGGACTCCTCGCCGGTATGCTTGGAGTTGGCCGCCTTGCGCGCCGCACCGACCCGCGAGCCGGCCGCCGAGCGATGGTGGCCATCGGCCACATAGAGCGCGGGCATCGCATCGAACTCGCGAGTGAGCTGCTCCACTACCTTCTCATCGTCGGCAACCCAGATCTGGTGGCGCACGCCATCGGCGGCTGTAACATCCATATCGGCAGCTCCTTCGGCGATCAGCGCGAGGGTGTCGTCCACCGCCACGGCACTCGGATAGACCAGGAATACCGGCCCGGTCTGGGCATTCAGCGCATCCACCTGACGCACCCGGTCGTCCTCTTTGGCGGGACGGGTGAATTCATGTTTTTTGATGCGATCGTTATCGTAGGCCTGCACCGAGGCGACCGCCGCCAACCCGGTCTGCACATGCTCGCCCATGGTGAGGCGATAGACATAGAAGCAGGGTTTGGCGTCACGAACCAGCACCCCTTCTTGCTCCATCTTCGCCAGATTCTCCGCCGCCTTAGCGTAGACCTCCGGCGAGTAGGGATCGGTGCCGACCGGCAGATCCACCTCGGCGCGAGAGATGTGCAGAAAGCTCCAGGGGCGGCCTTCGACCATCTCGCGTGCCTCCGCCTCATTCATCACGTCGTAGGGAGGGGCGGCAACATCTTCGGCGCGGCCATTCGCGGGCCGCAGCCCCGGAAACGCTTTGATTAGCGGCATCTATCTGATCCTTATCATCGTGTAATGGCGAGCCTCTCTCACCACAGGAAATCGTTAAACGCGCAGATTGTTTCAAATGCACAAGCTACAGATCAAGCACTGCCGAACAGTCAACACTCCAGCGCCCGACTTTTTCCACCCCAAATTGTGCCGTTAACTTGATCCCCGTCACACTCAACCCCCATGTCAGAAAATTCCTACATGGGTTGCGGATCTTTCCCCCTACCCTCTCCGCCACCCTGTGACATTCTTGAATTGTCGCCAACAGGACGACAGGGAAGCCATAAGGAACAGGGACGTCTCAAGGACGGAACCGTTTGCCAACCAAGCAGGGCGACATGCCCCACTTCCATGGAATGGGAGGTGGGGTTTTTCCGTTGAGCCTCTGCAGACTGACCGCTCCCCGGCCTTACTCCGAGCACTCGCCGCTTCACAAGCGAGGCACGTGGGTTTGTTCAGTCAGCCCGCCATAGACGCTGTTCAGGGGCATCGAACGCCTGCCAAAGTTCCCGATAGCTCTGCCCTGTTACGGGATGGATCTCATCACCAGCCACTTCAGACAACGGCAACAGCACAAAGGCGTAGCGAGTAATCTCATCACGCGGCAGTTGCAGGCCGGGCTCATCCACCACCACATCGCCGTAGGTCAACAAGTCGACATCGAGGGTGCGCGGAGCAAACTTGCCAGACTCACGCTGTCTGCCATTTTTTTCTTCGATCCAGCGCAGCTTCAGCGCCAGTTCTTGCAGCGGCAGGCGGGTAGCAATCCCCACCACCAGGTTGTGAAAGTTATCTCCCTCGAACCCCACCGCCTCGCTCTCATAGATAGGGGAGAGCACCAGCTCGCCAAACTCAGCCGTCAGATCGGTCAGCGCCTGCGAAATATAGCGCCGCGGCTCAATGTTGCTGCCTAGGCTCAGCCAGGCGCGCACCAGCTCCGCCTCAACCACGACTGCCGCGCTCGATGATCACGCCGACATCCTGTGCGGCACTCACCGCCCCCGCCTTGTTGGCGGTCAGGCGCAGCCAGGGCACATCAAACTCCTCAAGCACGATCTGTGCGCAACGTTCCGCCAGAGTCTCCACCAGCTGAAAACTGCTCGCCTCGACAAACTGGATCAGGCGCTTGCTGACAGCCTTGTAGTCAAGGGTATCCTCGATACCATCTGAGGCTGCTGCTCTGGCCACATCGGCCCCCATCTCCAGATCGAAAACCACCGTCTGTTTGATCTCCCGCTCCCAGTCATAGATACCAATAACTGTATCGATGCTCAGGCCCCGGATGAATACTATATCCATTCAATCTTCCGTTTGGGTTGGCAAATGGACCACATGGTAGTGGAGTGGGCCACAATGACAACCCCTGCAGCGACAGCGAAAAGTGTGCGGGATAATCAAGTGCTGCAGCGAAGCAGGTGCGAACAGCTCCATGCCGCCCTAACTACAGGCTCCCAGCCATCGCTGCTCTCCCTGGGCATGCCGGCCATCCGGTGTTCACTTGATTAACAACATCCTTGACCTGCCGCGGGTGAGCAGGTCCAATTCGCCCATGATTATCGATATCCTGCTGATCCTCTCCGCCTACCTGTTGGGCTCCATCTCCAGCGCCATCATCGTCTGCACGTTGATGGGGCTACCCGATCCGCGCACCCAGGGCTCCAACAACCCAGGCGCCACCAATGTGCTGCGCATCGGTGGTAAGAAGGCGGCGGCCATCACTCTGCTGGGCGACATGCTAAAAGGCCTGCTGCCGGTGCTGGCAGCCCACCTGCTCACCGACTCGCCCCTGACCTTCGCCCTCACCGCCATGGCGGCGTTTCTCGGCCATCTCTACCCGATCTTTTTTGGTTTTCAGGGCGGCAAAGGGGTAGCCACCGCCCTCGGCACCCAGTTCGGACTCGCCTGGCAGATCGGCGGCAGTGTGGCGCTGATCTGGCTCTTCATGGCCAAGGTAATGAAAATCTCCTCCCTTGCCGCGTTGGTCTCGATGGCGCTGGCGCCCATGATCGTCTGGTGGTTTTGGCCCGCGCCGGAGTTGATCTCAATGCAGGTGATGATGAGCCTGCTGCTGTTCTGGCGGCATCGCAGCAACATCCAGAATATGTTGGCAGGCTCCGAAGAGCCGATCTCCAAGGAACAGGGACCCAAGACCTAGACCGGCTGGAGTGTCTCCATCAGCCAGCGGGGTTGGGCGGAGAAACGCAACGGCTCCGACTGCCCCGCCCTGAGCCGCTGCCAGCCGGCATAGGCGATCATCGCGCCATTATCGGTGCAAAATTCCGGTCGCGGGTAGTAGGCCAGCCCGCCCTCCTTCTGCATCATCGCGCCGATCGCCGCACGCAGACGCTGGTTGGCGCTGACACCACCGGCCATCACCAGGGTCGAGACCCCGCTCTGGCGCACCGCCCGCCGACACTTGATGCGCAGCGTATCGACCACTGCATCCTCGAAGGCGCGGGCGATGTCCGCCAGGGTCTGGCGACTGACCACTTCCCCCTCCTCCCGCCGAGCGGCCTGCAGGGTATTCAGGGCAAAGGTCTTGAGGCCACTGAAGCTGAAGTCGAGACCGGGCCGGTCGGTCATCGGACGCGGAAAGCGATAACGCCCCGGATCGCCCTGCTGTGCCAGCTGCGCCAGCTCCGGCCCACCCGGATAGGGCAACCCGAGCAGCTTGGCGGTCTTATCAAAGGCCTCTCCAGCCGCATCGTCCAACGATTCACCCAGCACTTGGTAGCGACCTATCCCCTCCACCAGCACCAGCTGGGTGTGACCACCAGAGACCAGCATCGCAACAAACGGGAAAGGCGGCGGCTCGGCCTCCAGCATCGGCGCCAGGAGGTGGCCCTCCATGTGATGTACGCCAATCGCCGGCACCCCCCAGGCCCAGGCCAAACTACGGCCGATGGCGCTGCCCACCAGCAGTGCCCCCACCAGCCCGGGACCAGTAGTGTAGGCAACGCCGTCGATCTGTTCCGCACCGAACCCCGCCCCCCGCAGAACCTGCCGGATCAGCGGCAACACCTTGCGCACATGGTCCCGCGAGGCCAGCTCCGGCACTACGCCGCCATATTCGGCGTGCACTGCGATCTGGCTGTGCAGCGCGTGGCCGACTAGGCCCTGTTGGCTGTCATAAAGGGCGATGCCCGTCTCATCGCAGGAGGTTTCGATCCCAAGTACTCGCATCGCCCAGCCGACCCTCTCAGTCATTACGAAACAAAATCAGGCAGCCAAGTTTAGCAGACAATCCCACACCACTTTTGAAAAGCGCAGAGCCATGTTGTAGAATTCGCGCCTTTCAACCGGGCCCCGGCCAAACAACTGAAATTCTGAGGAACAACTACAGATGCCCAACGTACGCGTCAAAGACAACGAACCTTTCGAAGTCGCCCTGCGCCGCTTCAAGCGATCCTGCGAGAAAGCTGGCGTTCTCGCCGAGGTCCGTCGCCGTGAGTTCTACGAAAAGCCCACCTGGGAACGCAAGCGCAAGGCCGCCGCCGCCGTCAAGCGTCATCTGAAGAAGCTCTCCCGCGAGAACCGCCGCTGGGAACGCCAGTACTGATCGCTTTCTGCGACAGGGATCTCTGAACGATGTTGAAGCAACGCATCCAGGATGACGTCAAGGCCGCAATGAAGGCCAGAGAGAAGCAGCGCCTCGGCACGCTGCGCCTGATCACCGCTGCGATTAAGCAGCGCGAGGTCGATGAGCGCATCGAACTCAATGACGATCAGGTGCTTGCCATCCTAGAGAAGATGATCAAGCAACGTCGTGACTCGATCGCCCAGTATCAGCAGGCCGGCCGCGATGAGCTGGCCGTTCAGGAGCAGAGCGAGATCGAGATCATCCAGGACTACATGCCAGAAGGTCTCAGCACTGAAGAGATCAACTCCCTGATCGAGGAGGCAATCGCCTCCTCGGGCGCCTCCGCCATGAAAGATATGGGCAAGGTGATGGGGCAGCTCAAACCCAAGATGCAGGGCCGCGCCGACATGGGGCAGGTCAGCGCCCTGGTCAAGCAGAAGCTCTCCGGCTAACCTTTTTCTCCCCTCTCGGCTGGGGGGCATCGGCTATCTTATGCGTTATCCCCAGCATCGCAGATAGCTTCAGACCCATGGCCGGCAGAATCCCCCATCACTTCATCGATGAACTGCTCAGTCGGGTGGACATCGTCGATCTGGTCAACCAGCGAGTGCCGCTAAAGCGCGCTGGCAAAGAGTACCAGGCCTGTTGCCCGTTCCACGACGAAAAGACCCCCTCCTTCACCGTCAGCCCGGAAAAACAGTTCTACCACTGCTTCGGTTGCGGCGCTCACGGCTCCGCCATCAGCTTCCTGATGGACTACGACAACCTGGGTTTTGTCGAGGCAATTGAAGAACTCGCCACCAGCACTGGCCTCGAAGTCCCCCGCGAAGGTGGCCTGCCGCAAGGGCCAGACCTGCGCCCCCTGTTCCAACTTATGGAGCGCACCGCCAGCTACTACCGGCATCAGCTGCGCGACCACCCCCAGGGGCAGACCGCCATCGACTATCTGAAACAGCGCGGCCTGACTGGCGAGATCGCCGCCACCTTCGGCATCGGCTTCGCTCCCCCAGGCTGGGACAACCTGCTGCAGCGCACCGGCCAACAGAGTGAGACACTGCGCCAGCTGCGTGAGACCGGCATGATCACGGAAGGAGAAGGCAAACACTACGACCGCTTTCGCAACCGCATCATGTTCCCGATCCGCGACCGGCGTGGCCGCACCATCGGTTTTGGCGGCAGGATATTGGAGGGTAGCGCCGCGACGGACAGGGCGCCAAAAGCGACCGGCCCCAAATACCTCAACTCCCCCGAGACCCCCTTGTTCCACAAGGGGCGCGAACTCTACGGCCTGTTTGAAGCCAGCCAGGCACTGCGCAAGATCGACTCCTTACTGGTGGTCGAAGGCTACATGGATGTGGTTGCCCTGGCTCAGTTCGGCATCCGCAATGTGGTGGCCACCCTCGGCACCGCCACCACCAGAGAACATCTGGAGTTGATCTTCCGCATCTGCCCCGAGGTGATCTTCTGTTTCGATGGTGACCGCGCTGGCCGCGATGCTGCCTGGAAGGCACTGCAGACCACCCTGCCGGTGATGCGCAAGGGACGCGAGGCGCGCTTCCTGTTCCTGCCTGATGGCGAAGATCCAGACACCCTAGTGCGCAAAGAGGGGGTAGAACAATTCAGCGACAGAGCGAAAGCAGCCATGCCACTCTCCCGCTTCCTGTTCGACCAACTCAGCAGCCAGATCGACATGCAGTCGATCGACGGCCGCGCACGCCTGGCGCAGCTGGCGAAACCCCTGCTTGGGCAGCTACCCGCCGGCCTCTTCCGCCAGATGATGTTTCAGGAACTCGAGGGACTGGTCGGCATCAAACCGGGACAGCTCGATAGCAGCACGCCACAAAATCAACAGGGCAAGCCCGGCTCCACCTCTCGAAAAAAATACCAACAACAACGTCTCACACCCCTGCGTAGCGCCATTGCGCTGTTGCTCGACACCCCCACCCTGGCACAGCTGGTAGCGGACACCGATGACGATTGGCAACAATGGCAAGCCCCAGGAATACCGCTGCTGCGCCAGCTACTTGAATTAATCCGGGCCCAACCTACGCTTAATAAAGCGGCCATCATCGAACGCTGGCGAGACCAAGAAGCCTTCGCCGCACTGGATAAATTAGCCACCTATCGATTTGATCTTCCTGGCATGGACAAAGAGGCGGAATTTCGCGATGCGATCAGCAGACTCAATCAGCAATACCGCAAGCAGAGCGCAAAAACGCCACACAAGCTCAATCCTAGCGAGCTCTCCGAGGAAGAGCGTCGGGCACTTCGACAACGCTTTCCTGGTCAAAGATAGGCGACCACGCTGAATCAACGCAAAAAATCCGGGTAAAGCGCTATCGCTGCCCTGGAATCATGCTAGAATGGGGAGTTTATTCGTCGGCACTCGCTTGACTCGGACTACAAGGTTGAAAATGAATCAGGAACAACAGCGATCACAGCTAAAACAACTGATTGCAAAAGGTAAGGAACAGGGCTTCCTAACCTATGCGGAAGTCAACGACCATCTGCCCGAAGGCATCGTCGAGCCGGAGCAGATCGAAGACATCGTGCGCATGATCAATGACATGGGGATCACCGTACACGAAACCGCCCCCGACCTTGAAGACAAGACCCTGAGTGACGAAGCCGTCACCAGCGATGATGACGCCGCCGAAGAGGCCGCCGCCGCGCTGGCCAGCGTCGACAGCGAGTTTGGCCGCACCACCGACCCGGTACGGATGTACATGCGCGAGATGGGCACCGTCGAGCTGCTGACCCGCGAAGGCGAACTGCGTATCGCCAAACGCATTGAGGACGGCCTCAAACAGGTCTCCGCTGCCCTCGCCACTTTCCCCGTCACCATCGAGATGCTGTACAGCATGCTCATCAAGGTCGGTGAAGGGGAGAAGCGTATGGCGGATGTCATCAATGGCTTCATCGACCCGAACGAAACAGACGAGATCCCCATCCCGCGCCCCCCTCGAGCGAAAGATAGTGGCGACGAGGAAGATGAAGAACCCGTCGATACTGGCCCCGACCCTGAAGAGGTTGCCGCCAAGACAAAGGAACTAGGCAAGCGCTACAACGCCCTCTGCAGCGCACTCAAGAAGCATGGCCGCAACAATCCCAAGACCCAAAAGGCGCTCGAGGCCTGTGCTGAAAGCTTCCTCGAGTTCAAACTGGTCCCGAACGCGTTTAATCACCTTGTCGCCAGCCTGCGTGACACCATCGCTCGGATTCGCGCGCAAGAGCGGATCATCATGAATATTTGTGTCGACCGGGCGCGTATGCCCAGAAAGGAGTTCATCGCTTCTTTCCCCGACAACGAAACCAATCCGGACTGGCTGCAGCAGCAACTTGATGCCGGTAAATCCTACAGCGAACCGCTGCGAGAGTATGCCGACGATATCGCCCGCGCCCAAAAGCGCCTGATCACTCTCAAGCAGGAGTGCCAGCTCACCATCAGCGACATCAAAGAGATCAATCGCAAGATGTCCATAGGTGAGGCCAAGGCCCGTCGCGCAAAGAAAGAGATGGTCGAGGCCAACCTGCGCCTGGTGATCTCCATCGCCAAGAAGTACACCAACCGTGGCCTGCAGTTCCTCGATCTAATCCAGGAGGGAAACATCGGCCTGATGAAGGCGGTGGACAAGTTCGAATACCGGCGCGGCTACAAATTCTCGACCTACGCCACCTGGTGGATTCGTCAGGCCATTACTCGCTCCATCGCGGATCAGGCACGTACCATCCGCATCCCTGTACACATGATCGAGACCATCAACAAGCTTAATCGCATCTCCCGTCAGATGATCCAGGAGATGGGCCGCGAGGCCACCCCGGAAGAGCTGGCCGAGCGCATGGAGATGCCCGAGGACAAGGTCCGCAAGGTTCTGAAGATCGCCAAAGAGCCGATCTCCATGGAGACCCCGATTGGCGACGATGAAGACTCCCACCTGGGCGACTTCATCGAAGACTCCGGCGTTGTCTCGCCGGTCGACTCGGCCACCTCAGAGGGCCTGCGCGAAGCGACCCAAAACATGCTCTCCGGGCTCACTTCCCGTGAAGCCAAGGTACTGCGCATGCGTTTCGGTATCGACATGAATACCGACCACACCCTGGAAGAGGTCGGCAAACAGTTCGACGTCACCCGCGAACGCATCCGGCAGATCGAGGCCAAGGCACTGCGCAAGCTGCGCCACCCCTCCCGCTCCGAGCGGATGCGCAGCTTTCTGGACAACGAATAAGCTGGCGGGATAGACCCGCCCTCTTTTCAGCAGCGTTTTATCTGCTAGAATTCGCGCCGTCCATAACGCCTTGCGCCTGTCGGCGGCAAATCCCACCGGGCCCTTAGCTCAGTTGGTTAGAGCAGGGGACTCATAATCCCTTGGTCGTAGGTTCGAGTCCTACAGGGCCCACCAATGAAAACAAATAGTTACAGAAGGTTCCAGGCCACCTGGCAGATCAACTCAATCCAAGCAAATCTTCTTTAGAGAGATCAGACGCCAGCACTTTGAACACCAGCCGGGAATAATGGCTCATCGCCTGCTGGTCTTCCAGTAGCCGGGTGGGATCTTCCTTATCTTTGCTATGTGCCAGCATGGTCAGCACCGCGCTGGTTACCGGCCTTTGCAGGTCGCCACCCTGCATCATCTGCTCTTCGCTGTTGCTGGCTTCGATCTGTTAGCGCACGGTGGGATCACGGCGCGCCTGTTCACCGATAGCCAGCAGGTCGCCCATGCGGTTGATGTGATCCCCTTCCGAGAGCCCCTCGCCAAATAGGCTGTTCAGAGAACGAATGATCTCACTGATCCATTCACGGGTGCGATCGCAGCCTGGGCCGATACCACCGGCCACTGGGCGCAACTCGGGAGCCTCCTCCTTCACCCCAAGCGTTATATCGGTCCCCTCGCGCTGATAGAGCTTGAGGTGGGTCATGCGCAGACTGGAAAGATCGGTCTCCGTCATCGGCACATTGGCCAGCCGTTTCACAATTAGAGGCGGATAAAGCGACTGAGCTTCTCCAGCTCCGGATCAGCCAGCGGCACCACCTGGGCGATGAACTCGTAGAGGCGTACAAACTTGCCCATACCGTCACGCAGCTTCATCAGTGTGTCACACTCGGCGGCGTATTCGCCGCGTTGTGACTCCGCCTCTTCCGCGCCGCGCTCATCGCCCTCTCCGTCGCGGCGGTCGGCCACCTGCTCCCAGCGTGCGATGGTGTCGTTCAACTCCTTCAGGCGACCGTTGAAGCGCTGCACCGCAGGCACCCCGGCCAGCAGCGCCTCGGCCAGCCTGGCGCTCTTGGCGACGTTGTCACCAAAACCGCTGCCGCGCTCGATCCCGGCCACCACACCCTTTCAAAACGGCGCAGTACGGTGAAGGGGAGGATCACCAGGCCGTATTCCGATTGTTTGGAATCGCCGCGTAGCAGCTCCGCCACCGACCAGATGAGACCGCCGAGGTTTTTTTGTTCCATGTGTTAGCCAGAATTATCGTTATTGGACCGAAGGGGAGCCTCTGTATGAGGGCGCTATAGTAATTCACTCTCCCGTCCTGTGAAATTCCCATGAAAAGTGTATTTGAATATCACCATGAACTTATTTGCTGTGACGATGCCCAACTAAGTGATACAAAATATTTATATATGCATAAGGAGATATTTCAGTGTCTGCATTGATCGACAATTTTCCCTACAACGGCGTGGTGACGGTGAACCGTGTCATTCTGAAGCCTGAGTACACCGTAGACGACCTCCAGGAGCGGGTCGCTTATCTGTGTGAGAACGTGAAGACCTACCACTCGGATACAGGTTTCGTGGGGGGCTTCGTCTCCCTCAACAGCGGCAACATCTCCAATGAGGGGAGTACGGTGGGCCAGGCGGTGGAGAGCCCGCTGAAGGGGCGCGAGGCGCTTATCGTCACCTTCTGGAACTCCTTTGAGGAGCACGAACAGTCCCATCGCAGTGAGACTTTCCAGCCGTTGTTCAACAAGGTGCTGGAGTTGTGCGAGAACGGCAATGAAGAGATCGCCTACGAAATGCTCTGGTCCGGGCGCGCCTACACACCTGAAGAGGCGACCAAGGCGCGTGAGACGAAGGCGGCGCATCTGCACGCGGCGGCTTAAGTTCCTCCCGCTTATAAAACCCCAGGTGGGTCATCCGCAGGCCGGAGAGATCGATCTCAGTCATTGGCACATTGCTGATAAAACGACTGAGCTTCTCCAACTCCGGATCACCCAGCGGCACCCACCTGGGCGATGAACTCGTAGCGGCGTACAAACTTGCGCATGCCGTCGCACAACTTCATCAACGTTTCGCGCTCGGCGGCGCATTCGGAACGCTGCATCTCAGCCACCGACCAGATGAGGCCGCTGATGTTTTTTGCTCCATATGCCGCCCTGTTTATTGCTTTTCTACAGGGTGGCCAGTTGTCTGACATCCCTGTGCTTCATATTCAATATTAAGTGTCTTGACTGAGAATTCGATGACAAGGCGGTAAAGTGCTCAGCAAACTTCGTGTGAGCGCAGCAGAATCTCGGAATTACCCAGGGCACCGACCCTAGGAAAAGCCGATCTGCACGGATCAGCAGCTCATCCCTGAGCACTAAATCCGCTTTGAGGCGACAATGAGAGGGTGGGGATCAGACGCGAGGCAGAATAATTGGCAAGCTTTGCCAGATAGAGCTACAACTCAATCGCATACTTTTTCATGCGGTAGAGCAAAGTATCCCGCGAGAGTCCGAGGAGACGGGCTGCCTTGCTGCGGTTACCACTGGTGCGACCCAAAGCCTGTTGGATGAGATTAGCCTCCAACTCATCCAACACTAATCCATCATCCGGCAGGACAAAATCCCTACCGGAGGCCCCATCCAGCCGGGACTGTTCGCGGATCTCAAGGGGAAGGTTTTCCGCCCGGATAATCCGATCACTGAACAGGATAAGCATGCGCTCACTCAGGTTTTTCAGCTCACGAACGTTGCCGGGCCAGCTATAACGTCGCAACAGCTTCATTGCTGTTTTGGAGTAGATGGGCGGGGCCAGCTTATATTGTTCCGCCAGTTCATCAGTCAAGCCCTGAAGCAGGCCCTCGATATCCCCCGAACGATGCCGCAAGGCTGGCAGCTCCAAGGGTACGATGTAGAGACGGTAGTAGAGATCAGCCCTGAAGCTACCTTCCTTTACTGCTTGTGCCAAATCGCGGTTAGTCGCGGCCACCACGCGCACATCCACCATCTCGGGCTGGGCTTTTCCCACCGCCTGGCACTCGCCAGACTCAAGGAAGCGCAGCAGTTTTGCCTGCGCACTGAGGGGCAGTTCCGAAATCTCATCAAGGAACAGAGTGCCTCCAGCTGCCGCCTGCACCCTACCCGGTTGGTCTGAGACAGCACCAGTAAAGGCTCCCTTACGGTGGCCGAACAACTCCGACTCCACCAGCTGCTCAGGCAGAGCGGCACAATTGACGGTGAGAAACGGTCCATCTGAGCGACGACTGCAGCCATGCAGGGCGCTAGCCAAGAGTTCCTTACCCGTACCACTCTCGCCGCTGACCAATACGGTCGCGTCGGTTGCGGCTACGATCCTCATCGCCCGGAGCACACTCAGGAACTCCGGCGCCTTACCCAGCAGATTTTGTCTTATCGCATGCATTTTTTCAGCCTATCTCATCACCTGATCCTACAAAATGAGAAGGATCAAATACCCCCAAAAATAGTAACGTCACCAATCCATTTTTTAAACCCACTCTCCTCGAGAATTCTATTTGTCTCTACCTTTCTGCACCACCCTGTTGCTCCAATTTTGTCATCATCGGCCAATAAGGATTTTCATTCTTGGGATGATCGTGAAACCCCTCCCAAAATCGTTGAACCCAAGGCGATATGCAGGCTATCTGATAGGAAAATGTGACTTCGTCACTTAAGCCCCCTGCCTTTGCCACCGATACTTCGAGTGTCATTTTTATAGGCCATCCTGTGGGTAGAGTCATGAAGCTGTTACGTACCATCGCCGCGATCACCCTCTCCACCAGCCTGCTTGCCGCCTGCGGCGGCAGTGGTGAATCAGTCAGTACACCGGTCGGGGAGACCGGCGAAACCTCCAGTCGTGTCGCCTTTGACGGCAGTGTTGGTGACGGCCCGGTGGTCGGTGCCATTGTCAGCATCCGCGACCGCAACTTTCGGCTGCTCGCCACCACCAGCAGTACCGACCGGGCTAGCTTCAACTTCAACGGTGAGATCGCCGACAGCGCCTTCCCGCTGATCATCGAGGCGACCGAAGGCATTGACCTAGTCACTAACGCCGCCCCCGACTTCGTTCTCAGCGGGGTAGTGATGACACCCTCGCAGACGCGGGTCAACCTAACGCCGCACACCACCATGATGGTGAAGAGTGCACTGGCGATGGAGGGTGGGCTGACACAAGCCAACCTGGAGCGCGCCAGAAGCGCTGTCACCACCCGCCTCAACTTTGGCCTGGATACCAGCAAGGTGCCCGATCCGATGAGCACCGAGGTGACTATCGACAATGTCACCGAGATGACTCTGTCGAGCGAGGTGTTCGGCGAGATGGCACGCCGCACCGCCTACTGGATAGGCGGTAATGTCAGCGAGGATGATATCTTCACCGCGCTAGCAGCCGACCTGGTCGACTCGGTGCTGGATGGCCGAGGTGCCGAAGGCACGGTGGCGCGCTACACCGCGATCGCCCATGTGGTCAGCGCCCAGGTGTTGATTGAGGCGATGCTCGACGGCCTGCAGGTCAACAATCAGCCAGCCAACACCGCCCTGGACGACGCCATCGACCAGGTGCTCAGCACCGCTGATCGCTCGATACGCCGCTCAGTGACCGAGGTCAACGTCAACAGCCTGATGCTCAGCCAGGCTCAGGCAGCACTGGCCGCTGCCCAGGCGATCGACCCAAACATCCCGCTGGGGGATCTGCTGAGCCTGCTAAGCGGGCTGCAAAACGGTACCGCGGGCAATACCGGCGAGGCACTCAGCAACGCCGGTGTCGACAACTCTCTGAGCAGCGGTTTGGATCAGACCATCTCCATCGTCGCCAACAGCAACAACAGCGGCGTTGAGCAGGTCAATCAGGTGGCCAGCGGTAGCGATGGTAGCTCAGGTAGCGGCAGCGAATCTGCCAGCACTGTTGACGCTGCCGGCAGCATCACTTCCACCGGAGATAACAGTAATGCTGGGAGCACAAATGGGGGTGATAGCTCAACCGGCACTGTAAACACTGTCCCCACGGCCATCGCAGACAATGCCGAAACCAACCAGAACAGCTCAGTCATCATCGACATATTGGCCAATGACAGCGGCATAGACAACAGCCCTATCACCTTGACCATAGCTGCTAATCCCAACTCAGGGAGTGTACAGGTCAATTCTGACGGTACCATTAGTTACCAACCCAACAACGGTTTTTTTGGTTCTGATCGCTTCAGCTATCAGCTAATGGATACGGACGGTGATTCAGCCATGGCAGAGGTCACCATCACGGTCAATTGCACTAGCAACTGCAGCGCGCAGCTACGTCTCACCTGGAGCGAGAACACTACCGCACAGATCAGTGGCTATAAGATCTACCACGGTACCAGCAGTGGTAACTATGATGAGGAAATCTGGGCCGGCGATGTCACGAGTTACGACTACACTGCCGAATCACTTGGCAATCACTACTTTTCTGTCACCGCAGTCGACACAGATGGAAATGAGTCTGCCTACGCCAATGAAGTTGCGATACAACTATGATAAACATCAGTCCTGAGGCTCTTATCGCCGGCCGCAGCCGGCGATTTTATTTTTGATGTGACCCGGTTCCTCGAACCACCTATTTCGCACTTTATACTGAGCCGAAAGACCCTAGGAGGGCGACTGTTGGCTCATTTAGATCCTGTTTCAAATATCCCCTGCCAACCATCCTGGCAGACGCTGCTAACAACAGCCAAGCAACGATTGCTCAGCTTGCCCTTGGCTGCACTGCTCATTCTCATGTTCGACCTTGCCTGCCCGGTCCAAGCAGCAGCCGACCTGGTGGCCCGTGGCGCCAGTTACATCGAAGAGGGGCATCCGGAAAAAGCCCTTGATCTCTTCAGCAAGGCGGTGAAAAAAAATGACCCAGCCGGTGCATTTGGTCTGGGTGTACTCTATTTTCAGGGCATCGGTGTCGACAAAGATCCAGTAAAGGCGACCAACTGGTTCCTGTTCGCTGCCAAACAGAATTATGCCCCAGCTCAGTTCAACCTCGGTAACGCCTACCTCAGAGGACGCGGCGTCCCAAGCGACAAGGGAAAAGCGGAGTACTGGTGGCGCCAGGCCGCCCTCCAGGGTTATCAACGCGCCCAGTTCAACCTTGCTTCGCTACTGCTCAATGAACGGCCAGATCCGCCAGCCAAAGAGGAGGGTATTGCCTGGATGCGCGCAGTAGGCCTGCAGGGGGCACAGAATGCAGTCGATCTGCTGGATGAACTTGGAGAACCCCTGGATTACAGCGACATTGCGATCGACTGGTCACGCGAACCACTCCGCAGCGAAGCCCGACTGCTGACCTTCCCGCCCAACCACTATGTGATTCAGCTGATCTCCGCCCGCCTCTTCAAAATCAGCCGTCGATTTCATCAACGAACACGATCTGGGAGGAAAGGCGCTGCTGTTTCGCTTTCAGTACAAAGACAACTCAACCTGGATCGGCGTCACCATGGCCGACTATCCAAGCAAGAAAGAGGCGCTGGCCGCACTCGAAACCCTCGACGAAAAATTCAAGCGGGGCGCCTGGGTACGTACAGTCAAAGCGATTCAGCAGTCGATCAAGAAAGCACGTGCAGAGGCCCCCTGACCTCCCCGCCACTATCGATCAAATCATCATTCGCTATCGGCCGGCATCCGGGTCGCCTGGTCGGCAAACACCTCCCGGGTAATCTCCAGAAAACGCTTCGCCTGGGGCGAGAGAAACTTCCCGCGTCGCAGCACAATGCCGTAACTACGGTCCGGGAAATAGCGCCCGAGCGGGATCTTCGCCAGATTCTCATCGCCGCTGAGACAGAGATCTGTGACGATGGAGATACCCAGGCCGATCTCCACATACTTTTTGATGACCTCCCAGCCGCCAGCCTCCAAGGTGACCTGATAGCTGGCATTGTGTTGTTCAAATACCAAATCGACCATGCGCCAGGTGCTCAGATGATGCGGCGGCAGAATCAACCCATAGGGGCTGATATCGTGCAGTGTAACCTCAGACTTGCTGGCCAACGGGTGATCCGGGGGGGTGATCAGCGCCGGTCCATAGTTGACCACCGGCTGATAGGTTACATCGTCGGGTACCTCCAACATCGAGCCGATGGCGAAGTCGGCCTCATCGGCACGTAGCATCGCCATGCCATCACGCCCGGTTACATTGTGCAGCTTCAGGCGGATACCGGGATACTGGGCCGCGAAACGGCGCATCGGCTCAGGCAGGATGTAGAGGATCGTCGACTCACCAGCGGCGATGTTGAGCTCGCCATTCTCCAGCTTGCCGCAGTAGGCAGAGAAGGTCTCCTGCAGCTTATCCATTCCCTCGACCAGAGGCTGCGACAGTTTATAGAGGATTTCGCCCTCCGGGGTCAGCTTGATCTTCGGCCCACGACGCT
This sequence comes from endosymbiont of Ridgeia piscesae, assembly GCF_001443665.1. Classification (NCBI taxonomy): domain Bacteria; kingdom Pseudomonadati; phylum Pseudomonadota; class Gammaproteobacteria; species endosymbiont of Ridgeia piscesae. The sequence goes on from NZ_KQ557124.1 coordinate 81,440, forward strand.
CGAACAGCACCGTATTGAGCTCCCGCTCCAGCGCCTGAATCTGTAGCGAGACAGTGGGCTGACTCAGGTAGACACGTTCTGCGGCTTCGCTGATCGAACCGGTCTGCGCTGCATGGCAAAACGCTCGTAGCTGTTTCAGACGATTTTGCTTGTAGTAGATCTGGGGCGTACTCGACATATCTCTATCCGTCATTGAGAGCGGGGCGCCCCAATAGTAAGTTCTCCAACAAAAATCACCAATACTTCATCTGGAAATTATTTATTTATTCAATCAAGGCCTAGCTGATAAGCGGGAAAGGAAGAGGAGGATTTGCCCGTATCCCCCTCCCCTCGCTGCTATTTTGTCTATCCTTTTAGGAGGCTGTCGGGTTTGGCCATTTGAAGCGAAAGTCACTGGGAGCAAATCAAATCAGTTTATCGCCAGAGGAGAATAGCCCGGCTATTTGACGAGGGGGATAGGCTGATTTGATCGCTATCCAGGGATTTGCAGCCAAACAGTGTTAAATCCGACAGCCCCCTGTTGCAGTGACAGAGAGAGCCCGTCAGGCCTTTCATGTCGTAGACGATTTACTCAAGGAACAACACCATGAAGAAACCGGAAGTCAGGCAGGATCCGATGTATCTGCTACTTCGGGAAGGAAAAATCGAGGAGTTCAACCGGCGCCGGGAAGAGGGGCAAAGCTGCGATCTGCGCCATGCAGACCTGCGCGGACTCGACCTGCGCGACCTAAAGGCCGCTGGACTCGACCTCGGCAACAGCTATCTGCGCCAGACCGATCTGCGCGGGCTCAACCTCCAAGAGACCAATCTGGAAGGTGCCAGCATCAACGGCGCCAAGATCAGCGGCACTTTCTTCCCCAAGGCACTCTCTGCCGAGGAGATCACCCTGTCACTGGTGCATGGTATACGCCTGCGATACCGCTGAGGCAGGTGGGGTGCTCCTTAGGGGGTATCCAGCTGAGCAAGGATGTTGCGGGCAACCCGGCGCTGATCGGCATCACCCTCTTCGAGAATCTCGTAGAGCAGATCGCGCGCAGCCTCTACCTCACCCTGATCCCTCAGCTCCTGCACCTTGCGCAGCTTTTTCTCAACCTGCGCCTCCGCACCTTCGATCGCATCCAGCTCCGCTTCCATCTCATCGTCGGTGAGCGGCACAAAACGATCCGGATCGGTGTAGTCGTTGGCCGGGTCGATCTCACTGCCCATCGCCGGAGCTTCCGGTTCCTCAGCTACCGGAGCCTCATTTGCAGAGGCCAGCGCAGCGCCCTCCGGCACCGCATCTCCTTCAGTCGCCTCCCGATCGCGGATGAAACCACGGGAGAAGAACACGCCCAGCTCAAACAGCACCCACATGGGAAACGCCAGCAAGGTCTGGGAGATCACATCCGGTGGTGTCAGGAACATACCAACGACAAAGGCGCCGACGATGATATAGGGACGCTTTTCGCGCAGTTTTTCCGGTGTAGTCACCCCCATCCAGACCAGGATGATGGTGGCGATAGGCACCTCGAAGGCGATGCCAAAGGCAAAAAAGAGAGTGATAACAAAGTCGAGATAGCTACCCATGTCGGTGGCGATCTCGATACTTTCCGGCGCAGTGCTGGTCAGAAACGCAAACACCAGCGGGAAAACGATGAAGTAGGCGAAGGCCATCCCCAGATAGAAGAGAAAGGTACTGGAGACCAGCAGCGGCACCACTAGGCGCTTCTCGTGTTTGTAGAGCCCTGGCGCCACGAACGCCCAGAATTGGTAGAGGATAAACGGCACGCACAGGAACACGGCTGCCTGCAGTGCTAGTTTAAAGGGGATCAGGAAAGGATCGATCGGCTTGGTGGAGATCATGCTGCTGCCTTCTGGCAGCACTTCCCGCAGCGGCACAGAGACCATCAGGTAGAGGTCATTGGCAAACGGAAACAGCACCAAAAACAGCACCAAGACCGCCAACACCATGCGCAGCAGGCGGTCACGCAGCTCCAGCAGATGCGAGACAAGCGGTTGCTCTGCGACCGTATTACCCTGATTTTCAGCAGTCATGGTGGCTAGGGGATCTACTTCTCAGCGCCAGGGATCTCACGATCCTCAAAGGTGTTCTTGGCATCGTTGACAGCCTTCTCTGAGCTACGCTTCACTTCAGACAGGTCCTTCTGCGTCTCTTCGATCACCTCATGCAGCGGATTCATCTGCTGCATCTGCTTTTGCATGATCTCTTTCAGCTCGTCGGCCTTGATCTCTTTATCGATATCGGCCTTGACGTTAGCCAACAGCTTGCGGCCATGGCCGACCCATCGACCCACCGTCCGCGCTACTCTTGGCAGGCGTTCAGGTCCGATCACAACCAGCGCCACCAGGGCGATAACGCTGAGTTCCCAGAAACCGATGTCAAACATAGATCAAAACCAGGGAAAAGCTGCCAATGGCAAGAATGGATTAAACCTTCTCTTTCTCTTTGGGAGTGACCTCACCCTCGATGGTGGTGCCCTTCTCGTCCTCGCTGATCTGCTCACGCTTCTCGGCATCAGCCTCAGCCTGCTTCTCACCATCGGACATCGACTTCTTGAAACCCTTGATCGCACCACCCAGATCACCGCCGATATTCTTCAGCCGTTTGGTGCCGAACAGCAGCAGGACGATCGCCAAGATGATCAATAACTGCCAAATGCTGATACCACCAATACCCATTTTACTCTCCACTCTCAACCGGTCCAAAAGGACCAGGTTTGATTATCGTATCTAACGTTGTCCGCCGGGACATTCGCCCCGCCGCTCGCGAATCACTCTCAAAATCACCGGCGCATCATACCCCAGAAGCGTTACTACCGTAAGCACTGGCGAAACCACCTGATCCGGGAACGAAACCTCAGCGACTCCGATTCGTCTTCTCTTCCAGGCCAGAGAGCCCGAAACGCCGCTGCAACTCCCGCAACACATCGTCTGGGCCCAATCCCTGCTGCGCCAGCAACACCATACTGTGGAACCAGAGATCGGCCGTCTCATAAACGATCTTCTCCGCCACCCCGTCCTTGGCGGCCATCACCGTCTCAGTGGCCTCCTCGCCGATCTTCTTCAGGATCGCGTCCAGCCCCTTGGCGTAGAGTTTCGCCACGTATGAGCTGTCGGGATCCGCCCCCTTGCGCTCCTCTAGCACCTCAGCCAATTGTTGCAGTACGTCGCTCATAGCGATTCCTCAACCGTAGATCTGATTCGGGTCTTTGATCACCGGCAACACTTCGACCCACTCATCGCCGTGCAGTTCCCGATAGAAACAATTGTGACGCCCAGTGTGGCAGGCGATACCGCCCTTCTGCTCCACCTCCAGCAACACCACGTCGGCGTCGCAGTCGACCCGGATCGACTTCACGATCTGTTGATGGCCCGACTCCTCGCCCTTGTGCCAGAGTTTCTGGCGTGAGCGAGAGAAGTAGACAGCATGGCCGGTCTCCCGGGTCAGTTGCAACGATTCCCGGTTCATCCAGGCCATCATCAGGATCTTGCCAGTGCCAGTCTCTTGGGCGATGGCGGGCACCAAACCTTTGTCGTCCCACTTGATCTGGTTGATCCACTCGCTCATCAGAGGCGCACCTCCACGCCCTGATCGCGCATGAACTGCTTCGCCTCGCCGATACTGTATTCGGCGAAGTGGAAGATGCTGGCCGCCAGCACCGCATCGGCGGCACCCTGTTTGACGCCATCCACCAGGTGCTGCAGGTTGCCGACTCCGCCGGAGGCAATCACCGGGATCGGCACCGCCTCGGCGATGGCGCGGGTCAGTTCATTGTCAAAACCAATCTTGGTGCCGTCTCGATCCATGCTGGTGAGCAGGATCTCGCCGGCACCGTAGTCGGCCATTTTCTTTGCCCACTCGATGGCGTCGATACCTGTGGGCTTGCGTCCGCCGTGGGTGAAGATTTCCCACTTCGACGGCTCGCCCTCACCACTCACCCGTTTGGCGTCGATGGCGACGACGATGCACTGGGAGCCGAACCTAGTGGTCGCCTCCTTGACGAATTCCGGATCGGATACGGCAGCGGTGTTGATCGCCACCTTGTCGGCGCCCGCGTTGAGCATGCGCCGTACATCATCGACGGTACGGATGCCGCCGCCCACAGTAAGCGGAATAAAGACCTCAGAGGCGACCTGCTCCACCACGTGCACAATGGTGTCGCGGTCGTCGGAGCTAGCGGTGATATCGAGAAAGGTAATCTCGTCGGCACCCTCTTCATTGTAGCGGCGCGCCACTTCCACCGGGTCGCCGGCATCGCGTATCTCGACAAACTTGACGCCCTTGACCACCCGGCCGGCGTCCACGTCGAGACAGGGAATAATGCGTTTGGCTAGCATGTTATTTCTTGCCTTAGCTTAAACTATCCGCCAGCTTCTGACCTTCGGCGAAGTCGAGGGTGCCCTCGTAGATCGCGCGGCCGGTGATAGCGGCGGTGATGTTGTTGGTCTCGGCCTTACACAGCGCCTCGATGTCGCCGATATTGGTGATGCCGCCGGAGGCGACCACCGGGATCGAGATGGCGTTGGCGAGTGCGGTAGTGGCCTCGATGTTGGGGCCGGTCATCATACCGTCGCGGCCGATATCAGTGTAGACAATGGCGGAGACGCCGTCGTCCTGAAAGCGCTTGGAGAGCTCCACCACCTCAAGATCGGTCACCTCGGCCCAGCCGTTAATCGCCACCATGCCCTCCTTCGCGTCCAGGCCGACGATGACGTGGCCGGGGAAAGCCCGGCAGGCTCGGGCCACGAATTCCGGCTCCTTCACCGCCTGGGTGCCGATGATGCAGTAGCTGACCCCGGCGTTGAGGTAAGCCTCGATGGTGGCCTCGTCGCGGATGCCGCCACCGACCTGGATCGGCATCTCGGGATAGGCCCTGGCAATGGCGCGGATCGCCTCACCGTTGACTGGCTCGCCGGCAAAGGCGCCATTGAGGTCCACCAGGTGCAAACGGCGACCACCCGCCGCCACCCAGCGCCCGGCCATCTCCACCGGGTTGTCGGAGAAGACCGTGTCGTCCTCCATACGGCCTTGGCGCAGGCGTACACACTGGCCATCCTTCAGATCGATTGCAGGGATCAGTAACACGTCTTATACCTTCCAGTTCACAAAATTCGTCAACAATCGCAGGCCATCATCGGCGCTCTTCTCTGGGTGAAACTGCACCGCGAAGAGGTTGTCGCGGCCGATTGCACTGGCAAATGTGACACCAAAATCGGTGGTGGCCATCACCAGGCCCTTCTCTTCCGGGTCGACGAAGTAGCTGTGCACAAAGTAGAAACGGCTACCCGCCTCGATCCCCGACCAGAGCGGATGCTCACGGCTGGGACTCACCCGGTTCCAGCCCATGTGGGGAATCTTCAGCAGCTCGCCGTCCGGCCCCCTACCACCGGGGAAGTGACGCACCTCTCCGGCAAACAGACCGAGCAGCTCGGTGCCACCGTTCTCTTCACTCTGTTCGAGCAGCACCTGCTGCCCCATGCAGATACCGAGGAATGGTTTCTCCTTGGCCGCCTGCAGCACCGCCTGATTCAGATGGTGATCGGAGATGGCGGCCATGCAATCGCGCGCCGCGCCCTGACCAGGAAAGACCACCCGGTCACAGTCGTGGATCGCCTGGGGATCGTCGGTGACCAGAACCTGATCATCCGCGCCCACCACATGCTCCACCGCTTTGGCGACCGAGCGCAGGTTTCCCATGCCATAGTCAATGACAACGATGCTTTGTGCCATTCAAAAACTGCCTGTCTGAGTTATAAAATGGTTCAGAGCGAACCCTTGGTGGAGGGAATCGTCTCTGCCATGCGCGGGTCGGACTCCAACGCCATGCGCAGGGCCCGGCCCAGGGCCTTGAACACGGTCTCTGCCTGATGATGAGCGTTGATACCACGCAGATTGTCGATATGCAGGGTAATACCGGCATGGTTAACCAGCCCCTGAAAAAACTCCAGAAACAAGTCCACATCGAAATCACCGATGCGTGCGCGGGTAAAGTCGACCTGGTACTCGAGGCCGGGGCGACCGGAGAAGTCGACTACCACACGGGAGAGCGCCTCGTCGAGCGGCACATAGGCGTGCCCATAGCGACGAATGCCCTTCTTGTCGCCCACCGCCTCAGCCAGCGCCTGACCAAGGGTGATGCCGATATCCTCCACCGTGTGGTGGGCATCGATGTGCAGATCGCCTTTGGCCTTGATCTGTAGATCGATCAGGCCGTGGCGGGCCACCTGATCGAGCATGTGGTCGAGAAACGGCACGCCAGTCTCAAAGCTCGATTGACCTGTACCATCCAGATTCAGACTGATGCTGATCTGGGTCTCGAGGGTATTGCGCTCGACCTGTGCTGTACGCTGCATGGGAAATGGGCTCCCGCTGGTTGATCACCCAGGCAAGAAGGCCCGCCCGGAAAAGGGCGCATTTTAACAGGCTGTCCGCAAAAAAGACCAATCGGCCAGCAGTCAGGCCAACCGGTGTCGTTCTTATCTGCCGAAAGCTGGGAGTTGGGGCTCAACTCCCGGAAATTGTTCATTGACAGGCTGTTTTGCTTTAAGCCGCGTTCTCATCTGCTGGTTGCAGCCTGAAGAAACCGATAAGACGCTCCATCTCGTCGGCCTTTTCACTCATCGACGCTGCAGCCGCGGCGGTCTGTTCTGCCAGTGCCGCATTCTGTTGGGTCATCTCGTCCATGCTGGTAACTGCCTGGTTCACCTGATCTATCCCCTGCGACTGCTCCTGGCTGGCAGCCGCAATCTCGGCGATGATGTCACCGACCTTCTTTACCCCAACCATGATCTCCTTGAGGGTCTCGCCGGACTCATTCACCAGAGAGGAGCCTGCCTCGACCTTATTGACACTATCCTCGATCAGCCCCTTAATCTCTTTGGCGGCGGTTGCACTGCGACCGGCAAGATTACGCACCTCGGTGGCAACCACGGCAAAACCACGGCCCTGCTCACCGGCGCGCGCCGCCTCGACCGAGGCATTCAGCGCCAACAGGTTGGTCTGAAAGGCGATCTCATTGATCACGCCAATGATCTCGGCGATTTGGGTGCTTGATTCGTTGATATCGTTCATCGCCTGCACGGCATGGCTGACCACATCACCACCCCGCTCCGCCATCTGGCGTGCACTGGCAGCGAGCTGATTCGCCTGCTGGGCACTGTCGGCATTGCTTCTTACCGTACTGGTCAACTCCTCCATGCTGGAAGCGGTCTGTTCCAGACTGCTGGCTTGGCCTTCGGTGCGTGCGGAGAGATTGGAATTGCCGGCGACGATCTCATCTGATGCGGTGTTGATCAGATCCGCCGCCTCCTGAATCGGGCCCACCGTCTCCCGCAACTGCAAGATGGTGGAATTCACGTTCTCCTGCAGCATGCCGAATTCACCTTCGAACTTCCCTGACATGGTCTCACTCAGGTCACCTTCGGCAAGCTGTTGCAGCATATGTCGGGTACCCTTGACCGGTTCGACAATCGCATCAAAGATGGCATTGAGACCCACAATCAGCTCTTGCCAACTCCCCTCGAAACGACCAGTCTCACCCCTCACATCGAGCCGGCCCCGCTGTGCCGAGGCGATTAGCTCTCCGGATTCATCTAAGAGACCGTTTACCGCCGCGACACAGCGATTGACGCTATCTTTGATCTGATTGAAGTCGCCGCGGTATTCCGTCTCGATTGGTTCTGGAATATCCCCGTGGCTGATGCGGTCGAGATAGCCGGAGGCCTCGATCAGCGGCCCACTGAACTGCTCGGTGATGTTGTTGACCCCATCCAGCAACCCCGCCCAGGCCCCCTTGAACTGCCTAGTATCGCAACGCTTGTCCAACTGCCCCGCGTGTGCCGCATCGGTCATGCCGGTCAACTCCTGCTGTAGACCACGCAGCACCTTCACCATCGTGGTAAAGGAGTTCGCCAGTGCTCCCACTTCATCTCTGGAATCGATCTTCAACTGCCGTATCTCAATATTGAGATCACCATTGGCGATTTTCCCGGTCGCCTCCACCACCCGGGCAAGCGGCTGGGTGATTGCCCTGGAAACCAGCAGGCTGAACCAGATACCGATGGCCAGCACAACGATCAATATCAGCCACTCGGCAGTCATCATGGCACTGACTTTTCCGGCGGAAGCGGCAGCCAACATACCAACAGCCGCATTCATATTCTTCAGGGTCTTGATATTGAGATCCCGTACCCGTGCCAACGCTTTTTCAAACTCGGGTGAAGGCGGCTCAAGCACACGCAGTTTTTCAGCGGCCGCTTGGAGCGCACTCCATTGATTGGCAACCACAGCAAGTTTTGCCTCGATCTCCTCATTCTGGTTGGGGGGTAAGGACAGCGGTTTTTTCATTCCCAGGTCGGAGAAAGTCTCGCCCCCATCCCTTAGCGCAGCCAAGGAGACCTCAAACAGCTTTTTTGTCTTATCGGTAGATCTAACTGACTGCCCGCTTCGGCTCCGCCCCAGATCGTCGAACAGCTCCTTGGTGAACTTCTGGGTCAACATACGTTGCCGCCCTGCGATGTTGATAACCGTGGAATCTGCCTTTTGCTGATTCAGAGTCGCTACGGTGTAAACAACAACACCTACCAAAGCGAGTGCAAAAAAGAGGCTGATAATGAGAATTTTTTTGCCGACGGAGAATCTATCCAGGAATTTATGCATCATCAACCACCTCGATACGTCTGTTTGTATCCCCAACCATGAAGAGCACCTCGACTCGGTTTAATCACCCGAAAGATGAGTCTGCTTCACAATATCGACACAAGGTACAGGGACTTTAGACTGACGAAGAAAGGCGAACAGGCCAATGACACAGCCGATGACGTTCATCATCGGCTGAATGCATGGTGGAATGACTGCCACGCTCCCGGAAAATCCAGGGATGGCAACAATAGGAACGATTAGCAGCAGCTCAGCAGAACGCCACCCATTCGGCTTGAGTCAGTTGGGGGGCTTCCATTGCTTGTCGCCCCCCCCGCCAGAAAGACACCGCTCAAGCCCTCCGGACTGCAGGCAGACGACCTACCAGTTCTCTCCCAGCAGCTCGAAATGGGCTTGAGGATGGAGACATGCGGGACAGAGATCCGGCGCTGCCTCTGCCTCATGCAGATAACCGCAGTTGCGGCAGCGCCAGACCACCTTGCCGTTGCGTTTGAAGACACGTCCTGCCTCGAGGTTGTCCGCCAGATCCGTGTAGCGTTTGCCATGCTGCTTTTCCGCGATCGAAATCGCCTCAAAGGCCATCGCCACCTGCTCAAACCCCTCTTCCCGGGCAACCCGGGCAAACTCGGGGTACATGCTGGTCCATTCGTGCTCTTCACCTGCCGCCGCAGCTCGCAGATTCTCCAGGGTAGTGCCAATCCCGCCCGCAGGAAAGGTCTCGGTGACCTCCACCTCGCCACCTTCGAGGAACTTAAAAAAGCGCTTGGCGTGCTCCTTCTCCTGATTCGCAGTCTCCTCAAAGATATGGGAGATCTGCACCAAGCCCTCTTTACGCGCCACCCCGGCAAAGTAGGTATAGCGGTTACGCGCCTGGGACTCACCGGCAAAGGCGATCAAAAGATTTTTCTCGGTCTGCGTACCTTTAATGCTACGGCTCATCAATATTCTCCTTTCGCCAGGGACCTTAATTGGCATCAGCCAGAAAACAGCTACGTTCGAGGGACAGGGCGTAACACAGCCTTCAGAACATCTCCGCCTCAACCTCCAGATACGCCACGCTGATGTGACGCCCCACCTCTGCGTTGAAATCAACCCAATCCTTGAATTCCGCCAGGGCCTCAACCACCTTGGGTTTCATCTCGAAGTCACTCAGCCCCTCATCAAGGTATTTCGCCACCTCCTCACGCAAAATGGAGAGATAGCGTTGGAAGGCCTGCGGCACCGCGATATTCCCAGTGGGCCCATGACCCGGCACAAACACCGTGGCGCCGCTTGCCATCGCCATCTCGATGGCGGCGATATTACCCTTGAAGGTGCCGTTATCCATCCGGCCGAAACGATTGTTCATCACGTTGTCGCCGAGAAACATTAGCGACTTCTCCGGGATGAAGACCATCAGGTCAGTGTCACTGTGGGCCTTCTCGCCATAGAGGAACTGAAACTTGATCCCGGCCAGTTCCACCTCATCGCCATGTCTTACCGCTAGGTTGGGAGCGTAGATTCCGGTGCCATCGGTGGCGCCTTCAGTGAGTCGCTTGAGTAGCGCAATCCAGCTATCCCCCTCACCCTGCTCAACCTTCTCGATCATCTTCGGATGACCGTAGGTCGGAATCTTCGGATTGATCTGGTGAAAGGCATGGTTGGCGAGCCAATGGTCGCCGTGGACATGAGTGTCGATCAGCGCCACCACCGGCAGATCGGTGACCTTGCGGATCTGCCGCATCACCATCTCACCGCTCTGCACGCCGGAGCCTGGGTCGATGACGACCACACCATCCTTGCCAACGATAAAGCCGGGATTATTCATGAACCCCTGATTCTCCACCGACGGGTGTCCCAATGGACCATGGATCACATAGGCGCCATCTGCCACCTTCACCGCAGGATAGTCGCGCACCGCCGGGCCACGTCCTTCCGCCAGCACCGGGCCGACAACAAAAAATGCCAGCAACAACCTCAACATCTGTCTCATACCATCCTCCAAAAAAACATAGTCGTTATAGTATCAATGAGGCCCAACAGCACCTCGGAACAGGATATATCAGATCCCGGGCTGGTACGTCATCAGCTCTCAAGCCAGAAAGTCACCGGCCCATCATTCAGCAGTTCCACCTGCATGTCAGCACCAAACCGACCGCAGACAACCTGGGCGTATTCTGCATCCGCCCGTTCAACCAGATAGTCAAACAGCCGCCGCCCCTCTTCCGGAGATGCTGCACTGGAGAAACCGGCACGCATCCCCTTGCGGGTATCCGCAGCCAGGGTGAACTGGGGCACCAGCAACAGGCCGCCTTCAACATCGCGCAGGCTGAGGTTCATCCGTCCGGACTCGTCGGGAAAGACCCGGTAACCCAACAGCCGTTCCAGCAAGCGCTCAGCCAGAGCCAAGTCGTCACCCTGCTGCACACCGACCAGCACCACCAGTCCCCGACCAATCTCACCGATCAACTGCTGCGCCACGCTGACCCGCCCATAGCTCACCCGCTGTAACAGTCCGATCATGCCAGCTCCCCGGCAAACCGTTCGGTGGCCTCCACCAGCGCCTGGCGAATGCCTGGCTCGGTGGCGGAGTGTCCGACATCTGCAACCACCTGCAGCTCGCTACCCGGCCAGGCCCGATGCAGCTCCCAGGCAGAGCTGAGCGGACAGATCAGATCATAGCGGCCATGCACGATGATGCCGGGAATATCCTTCAGCCTGCCCACCTCTTCCAACAGTTGGTTGGGGCGCAGAAACGCCTGGTGGACAAAGTAGTGGCACTCAATGCGGGCAATGCTCAGAGCATTACGCGGACTGGAGAAGAAATCGACCACCGCGTCGTTGGGCAACAAGCTGGCGGTACGGCCCTCCCAAACCGACCAGGCTTTGGCAGCGGCCATCCTGGCGATATCGTCACTGCCGGTGAGACGTCGATGGTAGGCATTGAGCAGATCGCCACGCTCCTCCTGCGGAATTGGCGCCAGATAGTCTTGCCAATAGTCCGGAAAAATCCGGCTCGCCCCCTGCTGATAGAACCACTGGATCTCCTCCTCACGACAGAGGAATACGCCACGCAATATCATCGCACTGACCCGCTGCGGATGCCGTTCAGCGTAGGCCAGCGCCAGGGTCGATCCCCAGGAGCCACCAAACAGCAGCCACCGTTCAATTCCGAGATGGTTACGAATCTGCTCGATGTCTTCGATCAGATCGTCAATGGTGTTGGCCTGTAACTCCGCATGCGGCGTGGAACGACCGCATCCGCGCTGATCGAACAGGATGATCCGATAGCGGTTCGGATTGAAAAAGCGCCGATGGTAAGACTCGCAGCCAGCGCCTGGCCCCCCATGCAGAAACAGAGCCGACATCCCCTGTGGGTTACCCACCTCTTCTATGTAAAGGGTATGCAGATCATCAACCGGCAACTGATGGCTGGTATAGGGGGCGATTTCAGGAAACAGGTCCGTCATGCATCTCTTCCAGGTCAGATAGCAAAGGAGGGGATTCTATCGGAATTTTCCTACAAGCAAAGAAGATCCCACCCACATCCGAACAGATGGCCCTGACTTAACCTAAAGATGTCGCCATCACGGACCCCAAGGAAGGACAAAACAGCACCGGATGCTGTAACGGATTAGAGACCTTTGCCAACCAAAGCAGGCGACCATACCCCGATAGCATGGATTGCTGTCGGGGTTTTTTATTTCTCGCCCCATCCTCCATGATTCATTCAGAGACTCCCTAAAGAAATCCCTCACCGATCCGATAGATAGGACTAAATCAGAAAATCGTACTCAATAAGGTATCATGGCATCCTGCAAAAGGTGACGACTGTGGAACAACAATCAGAGCCTTCCCAGAAGAAGATCAAAAGCCTACTCTGCTGGGCTGCTTCAGCTCTATTAACAGTCGCCATCATCGTTCCTTTCATCATCGAGAGCACATGGATTCACATCACACTGGAGGTGACGGCACTGATCAGTGTGCTGGTCAGTGCAATTCTCCACCACAGAGAGGACCAAGAGGCAGCTCAGCAGCTAACCTGCCATACGCGCCAGACCGATGACTACCAGTCACTATTTGATCAGGCGATGCAGGAGCTCAACGGGCAGTTTCACCAAGTCCATCACGATCTCGACCACGTAATCAATCTGGTCAGCGATGCTATCACCCGCCTCTCCAATAACTTCACCACCATCCATGATGAAAGCAGCCGCAGCGAGCAGACCCTGGCTGGCTTGATTGACGTTCTGACCAAAGAGGTAGAGGAGAGCGGCAAGCAGGATCAGTTTGCCAGTGTGGAGCGGTTTGCACATGAAACTGAGCACATCGTTGGCAACTTTGCCACCACCATCAAAAACATCACAGAAGCCAATCTGACCATTGTCGATCGCTTCAGCAACATCAACCAGGACGCTGATAATGCTGTCAGCCTACTGAAGGACGTGGACGACATCAGCGCCCAAACCAATCTGCTGGCCCTCAACGCAGCGATTGAGGCCGCACGCGCCGGAGACGCCGGGCGTGGCTTTGCAGTGGTCGCCGATGAGGTCCGCCTGCTGTCACAGCGCACCACCGACTTCAACACCCAGATCCGGGAACTGCTCACGGAGATGCAAAATGCCATCCACAGCATCCGATCCATCGTCGAGCAGTCGGCGGCAACCGACATCAGCGTGATCGAGCAGTCCCGGGAGAAGCTGAGCCAGATGTGGTTCGAGATGGAGCAGATCAACAGCAGTGTGCAGGCCCATCAGGATCAACTGGCGAAGATCACCCAACAGACCCGACAGCAGGTGGCGGACGGCATCACCTCATTGCAGGTAGATGATATGAGCCGTCAGATCCTGGAACATGCCCATCAACGGCTGGGGCAGATCAATGATGTCTCCCAACAGATCAGCACCATCCTGCTCAATCATCAGCAGGGGGACCCTCCCTTGGAGGAGCTCTCCAACCTGCTGAACCTCATCCGCAATGGATTTCAATCGCTGGGGCGCAAATCCGTGCAGGCCGACAACATGGGCAGTGGCAACGTCGATCTGTTCTGACTGGAACCGCGCCCTGTCACCCCTCCCGTGAGGCGCGTTTGCGCTCATGCTCCTTGAGGTGCTTCTTGCGGATGCGGACCGCGCTGGGTGTGAGCTCCACCAACTCATCATCCTCGATAAATTCCAGCGCCTGCTCCAGGCTGAATTTCAGCGGCGGTGTCAGCATGATGGCATCGTCCTTGCCAGAGGCGCGAACATTGGTCAGCTGCTTGCCCTTCAGCGGGTTGACCACCAGATCGTTGTCCCGGGAGTGGATGCCAACGATCTGTCCCTCATAGACCTGATCCCCCGGTGAGGCAAACATCTTGCCCCGCTCCTGAAGATTGAACAGCGCAAACCCCAGCACCTTGCCCTGACCGTTGGAGATCAGCACGCCGTTTTTGCGCGGGGCGATGCCACCGTGCTGAGCCTCACCGTAGTGATCGAAGACGTGGTACATCAGGCCAGTGCCGGAGGTGCCGGTCATAAATTCGGTCTGGAAACCAATCAGCCCCCGGGAGGGAATGACATAGTCGAGTCGCACCCGACCCTTGCCGTCCGGCACCATATCCTTCAGTTCGCCTTTGCGGGCACCCAGGGCCTCCATGATCGCACCCTGGTGCTGCTCCTCCACATCAACTGTCAGCTGCTCGTAAGGCTCACAAACCTCACCGTCGATCTCACGAAAGATGACTTCGGGGCGGGAAACCGCCAGCTCGAAGCCCTCCCGACGCATGTTCTCCAGCAGCACCGACAGATGCAGTTCACCCCGCCCGGAGACCTTGAACTTCTCCGGGTCAGTGCCCTCTTCCACGCGCAGCGCAACGTTGTGGATCAGCTCCCGCTCCAGGCGCTCCTTGAGCTGACGGGAGGTGAGATACTTACCCTCCTTGCCGGCAAAGGGGGAGGCGTTGACCTGGAAGGTCATGGAGACGGTGGGCTCGTCCACGCTCAGGGCAGGCAGCGCCTCCACATTCTCGGGATCACACAGGGTATCGGAAACATTGGGCGCCTCCATGCCGGTAATGGCGATGATGTCGCCAGCACTGGCCTCCTTCACCTCGTGGCGCTCCAACCCCAGGTAGCCGTAAACGATTCCGACCTTGGCCTTGTGCACTTCGCCGTCATATTTGACTACCACCACCTGCTGGTTGGGCCGGATGGTGCCCCGGGTGATACGGCCTACGGCGATGGCGCCAACGTAGCTGTTGTAGTCGAGGTTAGAGATCTGCATCTGAAGAGGGCCGTTCGGATCCACATCGGGCACCGGACAGTGTTCGATAATCGCCTCGAACAACGAGGTCATATCCCCCTCCCGCACCGCATCCTCCAGACCGGCATAACCGTTGATGGCGGAAGCATAGACGATGGGGAAATCGAGCTGCTCATCGCTAGCGCCAAGGCGGTCAAAGAGCTCGAACACCTGGTCGATGACCCACTCGGGCCGGGCGCCGGGCTTGTCGATCTTGTTCACCACCAGGATCGGCCGCAGACCGTGGTCGAAGGCCTTCTGGGTGACGAAGCGGGTCTGCGGCATGGGGCCCTCCTGGGCGTCCACCAGCAGCAGCACCGAATCGACCATCGACAACACCCGCTCCACCTCGCCGCCGAAGTCGGCGTGGCCGGGAGTGTCGACGATGTTGATGCGGTAGCCGTTCCAGTTGATCGCGGTGTTCTTGGAGAGGATGGTGATGCCCCGCTCCTTCTCCTGGTCATTCGAGTCCATCACCCGCTCCACCGCGCCGAAGCGCTCCCCCAGGGTCCCGGACTGCTTCAGCAGTTCGTCCACCAGGGTGGTCTTACCATGGTCTACATGGGCAATGATGGCGATATTTCTAAGCTTATTGATCACTGGAGCGGTCCGCTTGCAAAAACCGTCAATTATACCTGCCTTTTCCACAATGCCGATCTTTTTTTGTTTTTCTTTGGAGGTCAATCGCTTGCAACATCCTGATAACAAAAAGATTGCAAAAAATGCGTGAACCCTACGCAATGGAAAGAGTTCCTATTTATTCACAACTTCTGTGGATAACTCTGTTGAAAATCTCATGACAAAGCGCTGCAGGCTGTATAAACACTGACTTTCCGTCAGATTGACAAAAATCTATACTATTTTTAAAAATACATACTTTTCAAAGACTTACAATCTCTCATTATTTCCTCCAGATGAATCGTGCCAGTTTTTCACTATCACCAGCCAGAAGTAGGCGCAATGTGAATAAGGCAGCAGAGAAAAGACTTTAACTTCCCAATCAGCATGCTAATGGGCCAGCCTCCTTGATAATTTGGGATTCTATGCCCAGCTATTCGATAAACGCGCCCCGAACCAAATCGAGACCCCGCATCCAGACACATCCTTGCCCAGGAAGCCACACAGCACATTAAATTATTCTAATAATCAAATAGTTTGCTACACTTCTACTCCTTGCACTCCGGCCCCAAAGTCCCCAGGATAGGCCCCGGACCGAATCACGACCAACGATAACGACCCATTCGCCACAAGCAGCGGATGGGCAAGTGGCAAGCAGTAGTATGAACCCTTCAGATCTCGATCCCCTGCGCGAACATCTCTCCTCCCGAGTCATCGGCCAGCAAGACTTCATCGATAGCATGCTGATCTGCCTGCTGAGCGATGGCCATCTATTAGTGGAGGGCATGCCTGGCCTGGCTAAGACCACTGCGGTGAAGGCCCTGGCGGAGGCGATAGAAGGCGACTTCCACCGCATCCAGTTCACCCCGGATCTGCTCCCGTCGGATCTGATCGGCACCGACATCTACCGCCATGAAAAGGGCGAGTTCGAGTTCCGCCGCGGCCCGATCTTCCACAACATCCTGCTCGGCGATGAGATCAACCGCGCCCCAGCCAAGGTGCAGTCAGCACTGCTGGAGGCAATGGCAGAGCACCAGATCACAGTCGGCCAGAAGACCTATCAGCTGCCCCAGTTGTTCATAGTGTTGGCGACCCAGAACCCGGTGGAGCAGGAGGGCACCTACCACCTGCCCGAGGCTCAGCTCGACCGTTTCCTGATGCAGGCCACCGTCAGCTATCCGAACCGCGAGGAAGAACTGCAGATCCTCACCCTTGACAGCGACCAGCAGAAGAGCGAGCCCAAACCGCCAGCCAAACAGCTTTCGCAGCACGACCTTTTCCAGATCCGCCGCGAGGTAGCAGAGCTCTATCTCGACCCCAAGCTCAACCACTACATCGTCGATCTGGTGCAGGCGAGCCGTAAACCCGAGGCCTATGACAAGGATCTGGCACGCTGGTGCCGTTTTGGCGCCTCACCCCGCGCCAGTATCGCGCTGGCCCGCTGCGCCCGCGCACGCGCCTGGCTCGACGGCGAAGAGTTTGTCGCGCCGCACCACATCCAGGCGGTCGCCCCGGCGATTCTGCGCCACCGCATCCTCCTCACCTTCGAGGCGGAGGCGGAGGGCATCACCACCGACGACTTCCTGGCGCGCCTGCTGGACATGGTCGCCATTCCCTGATCGGGTCTGCGCCGTGAGTCTCTACCCACAACTCAACGACCTGCTGGAGCTGCGCCACCAGGCCCATACCTTGGGACTGGCCTCGCACCATCGGGTCAACTCCAGCTTCAGCGGGCTCTACGCCTCGGTGTTTCGCGGCACCGGTCTCGACTTCGAAGAGGTGCGCGAATATCGCGAGGGCGACGACATCCGCAATATGGAGTGGAACGTCACCGCGCGCACCAACACACCCCATCTGAAGGTATTCCGCGAAGAGCGCGAACGCAGCGTGGTGCTCTGCATCGACAAGGGTCCGCATATGAGCTTCGGTACCCGCGGCACCTTCAAATCAGTGCAGGCGGCGCGCGCCGCCGCCCTGCTCGGCTGGGCCGCGGCACGACTCAACGACCGGGTCGGCGGCATGTTGTTCGGCGACGCCGGCGGCGGCATGCAGTACTTCCGCCCCACCAAAGATCGCCGCGCCCTGTGGCGCCTGCTGCATTCCCTGACCACCGAAGGGAGCCAGCAGCAGCGTCCCATCGACTGCCTGGCGCGGGCCCTGCAGCGAGCCGACAAGGGCACCGCCACCGGCTCGCTGATCTTCGTCATCGCCGACATGAACCGCGAGATCAGCGCCCTAGAACAGACCCTTGGGCGGCTCTGCCAGCACCACACCCTGGTGCTGATCCCGGTGGATGACCCCGCCGACCGCGAGATCCCAAAGATGGGCCGGGTCACCTTCACCAGCGCCGATGGTGAGACCCTCGAGGTCGACACTGCCAACCCGACCGCCCGCGAGAACTATCGCCGAATCTGGCAGCAGCGCCGCGACAGCCTCACTGGCCTGACCCAACGTCTCGGCATCCCGCTGATGCCGATTGCCACCAACGAAGAGATCCACCAGACCCTGAGCCGGGATCTCGCGCGCCACTTCGGCCGCTAGCAGGTTAATTCTATGGAGGGCCTGCGCGACATCCACAGCATCGATCCAGCTCCCTGGTGGCCACCCGGCCCCGGCTGGTGGCTGCTGCTGCTCGGCCTGCTGCTGGCCGGGCTGCTGAGCTGGTGGTGGTGGCACCAACGCCGCCTCTACCCACTCGGGCGTTGGCAGAGGGATGCCCGCCGCCAGCTGCTACAGCTGCGTCGCAAGCTGCACAGCCACACCGGCAAAGAGGTGGCGGCAGAACTCTCAGAGCTGCTGCGACGCATCGCCATCACCCGCTGCGGCCGCAAAAATACCGCCGCCCTCAGCGGCCAGCGCTGGCTATTGTGGCTCCAGCAGAATGACCCCTCCGGCTTCGACTGGCCCGGTCAGGGCGCACTGTTGCTGCACCTGCCCTACGCCCCACCGGGCAAAAGCGTCGATCAGGACGCCATCCGCCGCCTGATCGACGCCGCGCTGCGCTGGCTCAGCAGCGAGGAGGCATGCCGTGTTTGAATTCGCCTGGCCCTGGATGGCACTGCTGCTGTTGCTGCCGCTGGCAGTGCGGCGCTTCTGGTTGAAGCCCGCCAACGAAGAGAATGCCTTAACCGAAGGCCAGCAGACCACCCTGCTGCACCCCTCTCTCGCACATCTGCAGGAGGCCTTCCAGACCCGCTCGCCACGCCTGCCGCTCGCCACTCGACTGCATCAGATCCTGCTGTGGCTGTTATGGCTGACGCTGGTACTGGCGCTGATGCGCCCGCAGTGGCTCGAACCCTATACCGAGAACCGTACCGCCGGTTACGACCTGATGCTGGCGGTCGACACCTCTCGTTCCATGACCGCAGAGGATTTTTCCGTCCACGGCCGGGAAGTGAGCCGGTTGTCTGTGCTCAAGGGGATCATGGGCAAATTCGTCGATGGCCGCGTCGGTGACCGTATCGGGCTCATCATATTTGGCGACACCTCCTATGTTCTCTCCCCATTGACCTTCGACCGCAATGCGATTCATCAGCTGCTCGACGGCATCGTCCCCACCTTGGCGGGAGGCGGCACTGCAATTGGCGACGGGATCGGCCTGGGCATCAAAAAACTGCGGGAACGTCCGGAAGGTTCACGGGTGCTGATCCTCGTCACCGACGGCAAGAACGAGACTGGCACCATCCCGCCCCTCAAGGCGGCGCAGCTTGCCAAACAGGAGGGCATCCGCATCTACACCATTGGGGTCGGAAGCACCAAAAACCGCGTCCGCCTGCTTAGTCCCGACCTGCGCACCTATGAGATCGCCACAGGACTGGCCATTGACGAAGAGACCTTGCAACAGATCGCCGAGACCACTGGCGGCGCCTACTTCCGCGCCACCGACACCGCCGCCCTGGAGAAGGTCTACCAGCGCATCGACGAACTGGAGAAGAGCGAGGCGGAGTCGCGCACCATCTTCATCCCTCAACCGCTGTTCCACTGGCCTCTGGGGGCAGCCCTGCTGTTGCTACTAAGCCTCGGCCTGTTCCCCGAAGGCCGCCGTCGCCAGTTGCGCGGAGGTGGCTATGCCTGAGCTCGGCTTCCATTTTTCCCGCCCCGAATGGCTGTGGGCCCTGCTCGGTCTGCTGCCGGTGCTTGGCTGGCTGATCTTCAGTGTCAGCCACCCAAACAAGGGAGCAATCCACCGCTACGCAGATGAACAGCTGCTGCCACACCTCACCGGGGTGCGTGAGCTGGAGGTCAACGAACGTTGGGGACGCTACATCCGCTGGGCGATCCTCTGGGTGCTGGCAGTACTGGCAATGGCTGGCCCGCGCTGGGACTACACAGAGATCAAGGCCTTCAGCCCCGGCAGCGAGCTGGTGGTGCTGATGGATATCTCCCGCTCTATGGAGGTGGCCGATGTACAGCCCTCACGACTGGGGCGGGCCCGCCAAGAGATGCAGGATCTGCTTGAACTCAACCGCGAGGTACGCATCGGCCTGATCGCGTTTGCCTCTGTGGCCCATGTAATCTCCCCTGTCACCGAGGACAGCAACAGTATCCTCAACGCCCTGCCGGCGATCTCTACCGGCCTGGCGCGGCTGCAGGGCAGCCGGCTGAAGGCCGCGTTGCAGCGTGCCGAGCAGCTACTCAGCGGAGGAGAGGAGGAGAACGGCCGCTCGATCCTGCTGATCAGCGATGGCGACCTTGTTGAACCTGGCCTGCTGGAGGCCGTCGCCAAACTGGCGCAGAAGGGCATCCGCCTGCACGTGCTCGGCATCGGCACACAAGGCGGTGGACCGGTGCCCGCCCCCTCCAACAGGGGTGACCTGATGCGCGATCGCAACGGCAAGATCATCGACTCCCGTCTCAATGAGGCGCTGCTGAAACAGCTGGCACAGCAGGGCAAGGGGATCTATCGCCAGGCCGATTTCCGCGACGCCGACAGCCGCGCAGTCCTCAAGGCTGCGGCTGCCGAGAGTGGCGAGGCAACCGCCACCAACGAGAAGGCACGCATCTGGAACGAACGTTTCTACTGGATGCTGCTGCCGCTGCTGCTGCTGTTACTGCCCGCTTTCCGCCGCAGCGCACCTCAGGGTGAATCCGCATGATGAAGTGGCTTCACCCCTCTTTCCTGCTGGTTTCACTGATCGCTCTACCCCTACAGGCCGGCTGGTTTCAGAATCAGGAGCAGGAGGCCGAAGCCGACTACCACCAAGGCCACTATGAGACCGCGGCTGAGAAGTTTCAGGACCCCTATCGGCGTGGCGTGGCCAAATACCGCAGCGGCGACTACGCCAGCGCCGAGAGTGAATTCGCCCAGGTCGAGCGTGAGTCGGTCAAGCTCGATGCCGAATACAACCTCGGCAACGCCCGCCTCCAGCAGGGCAACCTGGAGGGCGCCATCCAGGCCTATCAGGAGGTGCTGAGCCAGCAGCCCGATCACGAGGACGCCTCCTACAACCTCGCCCTGGCCCGCGCCCTGCAAAAGAAGCAGGAGAAGGAAAAAGAGGAGGAGAAACCGGAAGAGCAGGAGCAACAAAAACAAGAAGAGTCGCAACAACAGCAGTCTGAAGAACAACAAAAGGACGATCAGTCTGAGCAGCAGGAGTCTCAACAGGGAGAGGAGGAGTCCGAGCAACAGGAGTCTGGCGAGCAGGAGTCGGAGCAACAGCAGTCCGGGGAGCAGGATTCAGAACAGCAGCAGTCCGGAGACTCAGAATCAGAACAACAGCAGGAGCCCCAATCCGGCAAGCAGCAACAGGAGCAACAAGGCGAAGGCAGTCAGTCCGACAGCGAACAGCAATCCGGTGAGCAGCAGAATCAGCAGCAACAGGGCGACGCCAACTCTGAGCAGCAACAGGATAGCCAGAGCGGCGATGAGCAACAGCAGGAGGAATCCGCTGGCAAGCAGTCGCAGGAGTCGCAACAGGGGAGTGCTGAGGACGGCGACGAGCCGAAAGACCAGGCCGAGCCCCAGCAGGAAGAGTTTCGGGATGAAAGCGAAGGCGGTGAGGAGCAGGACCAGCAGCAACAACCAGGCGAGTCAGAAAAACCAGCGGAAGAGGCCGACGAAAAAGGTAGGCAGCCGAACCAGCAGCAACAGCGAGGTCAAGGCAAGGAGCCACAGCAGGATTCGCAGAACCGCGCCGGCGACCCACAGCAGCCTCCAGACAAGCAGCGGCCCGAAGGTTCAGCCACCACCGGCGAAAAGCCGGAAGATTCCGACAGGCTGCCAGAAGATCTGAACACACCGGAGGCGGTGGATCAGGTGGACCAGATGGGTCAGCTCGCTGGCCCCGATCAGGACGCACAACAGAGCGGCGCTGGCGGTGCCGAGGGGCAGGCCCCGCTAAGCGGTGGCATGGCGTTGATGGAGCAGTGGCTGGAACAGGTCGAGGGCGACCCGGCGCTGCTATTGAAAAAACAGTTTAAGATCGAAGAGTACGACTATCTGCGCAGCCGCAGCGGTCGGGATCTGGAAACCCGACCCTGGTAACCCCACTGCCGCCGCCGGCATGGCTGCTGACGTAGTGAGCCCCCACACCAGATGAGGGGCGAACACAAAGGTGAGAGGATGGTGAAACTGACACGACACCTAGGCGTTGTCGCAGCGCTGCTTGTAATCAACAGCAGCGGGGCTTCCGCCGCCAACAGCGGTTATCCCGGCTATATGCCCTGGCAGGCCCCACCGGGGCAGTGGAACTATGCGCCACCCGACCAGCGCAGCACAGGCACCCCCTCACAAAGCCCATCCCAGCGCGCCTATCCGCAGGGCTACGGCTATCCCCAGGCCTGGCCCGGCGGCTATGCCCAGCCCTATAACCAGTCTCCTTACACTCAAACCCCGTATTACAACCCCACCCCCAAGCCCCCCAAGCTGAAGCTGCGTCTCTCCAACCAATCTCCCTTCGTCCAGGAGAACCTGCTGCTGCACCTGCAACTGATCAGCGACAGCAACCTAAAAACCGCTGTCCCACAGCTGCCCCAATCCGACAGCCTGCTGTTCCAGAAACTCGAAGGCCCCACCACCAGCGCCATCAAACAGGGCGGCAAGCAGCGCATCGTCAACAAGTTCATCTATCAACTCACACCCTTGCGCGAGGGGATATTGGAGATCCCCCCGATCGGCGTCACCGGCACCTTCGATGGACGTTCTGGCAAGCAGGAGTTCAACGTCAAAAGTGCGCAGCCCCTGACCCTCCAGGTCAAGCCTTCGGCCCCCTCCAGTACCCCCTGGCTGCCACTGGAGACACTCTCACTCAAGGCAAAACTGCCGCCCAATCTACGCGCTGCCGCCGGCCAGCCACTGCGCCTCACCATTGAGATGCGCGCCGTTGGCAGCTCCGGGAGTCAACTGCCGAGCCTGGAAAAGCAGCTGCAGAGCCCTGCGTTTCGGATCTACCGAGAGCAAAACCGCAGCGAGACCAAGCTGCTGAAAAAAAGCGACAAGATCATCGGCTCCCGCACCGAATCCTTCACCCTGGTACCGCAGTATGGCGGGGAACTGACCCTGCCGCCGCTACGTGTCGCCTGGTGGAACATCAAGACTGGCAGCGCGCAATATGCCTCTGTGCCGTTAACACCGATCTCCGTCTCCGGCGGGCTTCGCGGTGAGGGGGCCTTTGACTTCACCGAACCAAGCACCCTGTTCCCTGCCGGCTCTCCCGCCGCCTTCTGGATTCCATTGGGCATAGTCCTGGGGGTGATCTTTGGCTATTGGCTGGCGGTCTGGATCGCCAACCGCAAGCGAAAGGCGCAGCCTGCCCTGCCTGCCTCCCCTTTCTCCAGCGCACTTAAACGTCCCTTCAAAGGGATGGTGCCGGCGTTCGCCCCGCTGGGTGAGCAGTTTCGCTCCACCACCGCCTGCCTCAACCCGATCCTGCGCTGGCAGCGGCTGCGCCGCCGTCTGATCGGGATACTACCCCTGTCGCTGCGCTTCTGGTTCTGTGTGCGCTGCGTCGATCAGGAGAACAGTCCGGACGTATGGGGACACACGCTGCGCTTCCTCGCCAACAAACATATGCAACTGCCACCGCGCGCGCCCTTCGCCAATATCGCCGAGCGCATTATCGAGTTTCAGCCCCACTCGAACCCCGAGCAGGTGCGCCGCCTGATCCATCAGCTGGACCAGTCGATCTATGGCCACAGCAATCTTGACTTCCAGCAGTGGAAACGCGCCTTCAAACAGGAGATCCGCCCCCGGCTGTTTCGTTTCCGCCAGCGGCACACAGCTAGCCAGCGCAAGCCAGCGCTGCCGGCTCTCAACCCTGAGTCTACCGTCTGAGTTTTTGCGATCGTCTTGGCAATCCGGCTATCACAAAGGGCTTGCCAGCACTGCCTGGGGGCATTGGAATCTGGACTCGCCGCCCTACTGCTCTGATAATGCGGGACTTTGTCGAGTCTTCACGATGGACTCAACCATCTATTTTTAAAGGATTAATCCACACACTTCCATGAAACAACGCCTGCTAAAACTGTTTCTACTGCTGGGTATCTTCCGTATCTGGGCGCTGCTGCGACGCAGCCAGATCACGATCCTGATGATCCACGGCACCCGCGACGCCGACCCGGCTGACGCTTGGCAACCACTGCGCCCGCAGGCATCGGTGCGCGATATGGACGCGGCACTTGCGCTGATGAAGCGCTACTTCAACTTCATTTCAATGGATGATGCGATCGCCATGCTGAAGGGGGAAAAACCCCTCAAGCCCAACAGCTGTGTCCTGACCTTCGATGACGGCTACCGCAACAACCTGACCGATGCTCTGCCGCTGCTGCGCAAGCATGGCATTCCCGGCCTCTTCTACCCAGCCACCGCCCACATCGATCAGCAGAAGGTCTACTGGATCGACCGGCTCGACTATATCCTGCAGAAGGCCGATGTAGAGGGGCGGGAGATCCAGATTGGCGGGCAGTCCGTCAAGATCGATGCCAGCAGCCGCGGGGCACTGCTCAACTCCTATCGCCGAATCATCATGGGTTTCAAGCAACACAGCGAGAGCGATGAGGCGATGCAGCATGAACTCTATGCTCTTGCCAGCAAGCTGGAAGCCGAGGCGGACGATAGTATCGACCAGGTGATCGATAACGATCGCTGGGCGGCCTTGATGAGTTGGGAAGAGATTGCCCAGGCCAGCCAGGCTCCCGATCTGCTGTTTGGCAGCCATACCGTCGATCATGTGCTAATCGGAAACGACCGCAAGGAGCGGGTCCGGGATCAGCTGGTGAACTCAAAAGCAGCCATCGAACAGCATACCGGCAAGCCCTGTGACCATTTCTGTTACCCGGCGGGGAGCTGGGATAAACAAGCGGTGGAGCTGCTGGCGGAAAGCGGTTACCGCAGCGCAGTCACCTCCGATTTTGGTACCAACCGGGTTGGCGACAATCCACTCATCCTGAAGCGCTACCCCTTTCCCAACAGCGGTTCGCCACTCAACACCCTGGCCCATACCAGCGGCCTGATCTACGCCCTGTCAGCCCTCAAGCAGCGTCTGCGTGGCAAGGCGGCGGATTAGATAGCCTCCCGGCGCAGACACCCCCGTTATACGCGCTTGAACAGTCGCAGCGCAGAGAAACAACAAAGCCCGATGGCAACTATTTTTTATAGGCAATGATCGACTTGGTCATTCCCGCGACTTTTTCATCGAGAAGCCCTGTCGCGGTCGGGAAGTGAGCCTTGAAGCGCCGCTTGCTATACGCCATGAAATCAGCCGACCACTGCTTAACCCAGAAACGCTTGGTCCATTTAGAGAGGCGATAACGGGTCACGTGAGAGAAATAGTGTACCAGCGGCAACCAGGAGTGCGCCTCCAGCACGAAATGCAGATAAGGGGTTTGCACAAAATATCTCTTCCCCACCCGCGCAATCTCTTTTGCAAATACCTTCTGATGTTTCTCAGCTCTATTAATCGTTCCGAAAGTATTGGCAGTCTATTTTTGAACTTGCCAAAATATACTTTGTATCTGACATGCGGAAGAAACTCTTAATCAGCGAA